>CAJWVP010000195.1 GCA_913048145.1 uncultured Rhodospirillaceae bacterium | reverse complement strand
AAGAAGTCGGGCCAATTTCGCGCTTTCTGGAAAACCTTCGACGAGTCGGTCAACCTCATGGCTTCCGGCGAAGTGGTGATCCAGTCTATGTGGTCGCCGGCAATTACCAAGGTCCGATCGATGAACATCCCGTGCATATACCAGCCACTGAAAGAGGGCTATCGCTCCTGGGGCGGTGGTCTAGGCATGTCGCGCAACCTGTCGGGCATTGCCTTGGATGCCGCGTACGAGTACATCAATTGGTATCTCTCCGGCTGGGTCGGCGGTCTCTTAATGCGCCAAGGTTACTATTCCGCAGCGCCGGAAACTTCGAAGTTGCATATGAGTAGCGACGAATGGAGTTTCTGGTTTGAGGGCAAAGCAGCCAAGTCAGACATCATCGATCCCTTCGGCAACAAACTCGAAAAAGCCGGCGCTACCCGCGATGGCGGCTCCTTCTATGACCGCATGGGCCGGGTCGAGTGCTGGAACTCAGTTATGTCCGAGAATCGATATATGGTTCGGAAGTGGAACGAGTTCATTGCAGCGTAGGTATTGACTAAGAAAACTATACCAAGAGATTATGGCCCCGGGAGAAATTCCGGGGCCATATCTCTTGGGCCCCAAGTTTGTGCTGGAGACGTAGTTTTTGAAGACGCAACTGCAAATTCTGCCTTTGATCGCAATTCTAGCGCTTTTCCTGATTGGCCCAATCTTAATTATTTTTGTCGTTAGTTTTTGGGATTATACCGAATTCAGTCTAGTCCCAGACTTCGTGCTGACCAATTATGTCGAGCTATTCGAGTCATCGGTAACCTATTCCATTTATCTAAACACTCTGAAATTTGCAGCACTGAGTTGGATTCTTACCCTCGTGATTGGTTTTGGCGTGGCTTATTTCCTTGCCTTCCATGTTCGCCAGTTGCGATGGCAAGTGATCTTATTCTTGGTCTGCACCATCCCTTTTTGGACATCAAACATTATTAGAATGATTGCTTGGATACCCGTACTTGGACGCCATGGATTGATCAACAAGGGACTAGTCAATATGGGCATAGTCGACCAACCGGTGGAATGGCTTTTGTATTCCGATTTCGCCGTGGTCCTGGCGTTTGTGCATCTCTACACCCTGTTCATGGTGGTGCCGATCTTCAATTCCATGATGCGGATCGACAAGTCAGTGTTGGAGGCCGCGCGCGACGCCGGTGCAAGCGCCATGCAGGTCCTGACCCACGTCATTATTCCCCTTTGCCGCCCCGGCATTGCCATTGGCACGATCTTTGTCGTCAGTTTAGTAATGGGTGATTTCATAACTGTCCAAGCGATGTCTGGGGGACAAAGCGCTTCCGTCGGAGTCGCGATGAACCACAAGCGTGCCCTCCTGCAATACCCAGCCGCTGCGGCGGATGCCATGATCCTACTCGTCGTGGTGCTGGTCATGGTTGCGATGTTAATGCGAACTGTGAACATCCGAAAGGAGCTGTGAATTTTGGCCCGCACCCCTGCTTATTACCTCATGGCCGCTTTTTTTTCGCTATTCGTGCTTTTCCTCTATGGACCTATGGTCGCCATCATGGTGTTGTCCTTCCAGGGTCCGGACGGCGGCCTGACCTTCCCCATGAACGGTTTTTCTTTCCACTGGTTTGGCGATCTGTTCAAGGAACAGCGGGTCGGTGACTTCAAAGGATCGTTCCTTCGCTCCATGGCTTTGGCATTAATCGTCATGATTTTGACGGTGGCAATTTCCCTGGCAGCGGGCCTGGCCTACCGTAAGAGTTTTAAGTTCTCTGGCACGGTATTCTATATCACCGTGGCTAGCCTCATCGTGCCGTCAATTTTGATCACCTTGGGTATCGGCTTAATGTTTGATCGATTAGGACTAGAAGCACATTGGTATACGTCTGGCATGGGTGCGCACTTAACCTGGACGTTGCCGTTTGGGTTGTTGATCATGTTCGCCATCTTCAATCGCTTCGATAAGTCATACGAGGAGGCGGCCCGCGACCTTGGGGCTACGCCTTGGCAGGTGCTTCGGTATGTGATCATCCCAATCATCGGCCCGAGCCTTGTGGGTGTCGGCCTATTTGGCTTTACGTTAAGCTTCGATGAATTTGCCCGGTCGCTGCTTTCCATCGGCTCAAAGAATACCCTGCCATTAGAAATTTTCGGCATGACAACGACGGTAACAACGCCGACCTTATACGCGTTGGGCACATTGACCACGGCGGTTTCGTTCCTGATCATTGGCATAAGTTTCTCCACTATCGCCTTCCTGGAACGGCGTCGCCGCCGGCATGGGAGCGACGCTGGCCAAGGTATGGTTTAGGCCCATGAACATCATTTTAATCAACCCGAATACAACTGAGGCCATGACCACACGCATGCACACCGCCGTGTCGCCCCTGATGGGCGAGGGAGCCAAGCTAACGGCAATCACCGCAGACTATGGCGCGCCCAGTATCGAGGGGTATTATGACGAGGTTTTTGCTGTCCCACCCATGATTGAGGCTTTGAAGCCCATTGCCGACCAGGTCGATGGTGTCGTTGTGGGCTGTTTTGACGACACGGGTGTAGATGCTCTGCGCTGCCTACTTGATGTACCAGTGGTCGGGATCTGTCAGGCTGCGATGCAGGCAGCGGCGGTGGTCGCTAACAAGTTTTCTATTGTTACCACCCTTCCTGTCTCCGTCCCGGCGCTTGAACACTTGGTCTTGCGCTATGGTTTCGAGCGCCTTTGCGGGCGGGTAAGGGCGGCCGATATTCCTGTCTTGGACCTTGAAGAAAATACGGAAAAGGCAACTCGGCTGATCGCCGCAGAGTTGGAGCGCGCACTTGCGGAAGACGGCGCCGAAGCGATCGTTTTGGGTTGCGCTGGCATGGTTGAACTCAGCCGCAGCCTGACAGAGCGTTACGGCGTTCCAGTTATCGAGGGCGTCGGCGCGGCTGTGAAGCTGGTAGAGGGACTGGCAGCACTTGGGATTTCGACGTCACCCCGGGGCGGCTATGCGCCGCCGCGTCAAAAGACCTACTCGGGCGCCTTATCCCACTATTCGCCAGGCGCTTGATTCTAAGGGCGCTTCAGAAACAATCAGCATGCGCTGTAAACTTGCCGTATTAGCCTGTGCTCCTCGGTAGCGATGTATTTTCAGGGTTCGCCCCAGAGCAGTGTTAACATGGCGCCATCGACCACGGCGATGGTGAGGAACGCAGTCGCCGAGATATTCTGGCAGTCGGTGCAGCGGCAGATACTGACCTTGCCCGGGTCCAGTTCGGCCTCAAAGGCGATTTGGCTGCAATGGTAGACGCCGTCAATCTTCATCGCTCCGCTCCTTCTTCTTAGAAGTCGAGATCGGCGTAGTGCTTCGCAGGCGCCACGCCCGGGATGTGATCCTCCAACAGGGGCCGGAAGCTCGGTCGGGATTTGACCCGGGCGAACCAGTCCTTGGCGGAGGGATGCTGCTCCCACGGCACATCGCCCAGGTAGTCGACGCAGGACAAGTGCGCGGCGGCGGCCAGGTCTGCCAGGCTCATGTGGTCGCCGGCGAGCCAGCGGCGGCGGTCGGCCAAGTAGCTGATGTAGTCAAGGTGATGGTGAATGTTGGCGTGGCCGGCGCGGATGGTTTTGGACGCGGGTTCGCCAAGGCCTAAGAAGCGCTTCATAATCTTTTCGTCAACCAGGTTCTTGGTAACCTCGGCGTGAAACTTGTGGTCGAACCAGTAGACGAGGCGGCGGGCCTCGGCGCGCGACACGGCCTGGCGGCCAATGAGGGTGGGTTCGGGGTGGACTTCGTCCAGGAACTCGCAGATGGCGTCGGAGCCCGACAAGGCGGTGCCGTCGACTTCGATGAGGACAGGGACTTCGCCCGCAGGGTTAAGCTTTAGGAAGGCTTCGTTGCGCTCCCACACGGCTTCAGTCTTCAACTGAAAGTCGAGATGCTTCTCTTCCAGAACAAGACGTACCTTGCGGCAAAACGGCGAGAGCCAGAGGTGGTGGAGAGCCCGCATAAACCTTTTATAGCGTGCGCTTCCAATCTCGACAATGAGACCTAAACGGCGCACATTGAGCCGACGCATGCGGCTCCGAAAGCCTCGGTTTCAATCGTATATCGCAAGCCTTGTATACATATGTCCGCAATCTCACCCTAGGCAGGGGGTAAGCATATCCTTATGTTCACGTCACTGATTATCATATTCAAGGAGTTCGGATTATGCTGATCCGCCATCCGCGCGCTTCCGACGTTCTCTCTTCCGAGATCACGCCGCATTCGGTGTTCCTGAACCGCCGGGAACTGCTGCGCGCCGCCGCTGCCACCGGAGCCATCGCCGGCCTCGGCCCGTTTATGCTCTCGAACACGGCCGTTGCTGCCAGCCAGAAGCTGCCAAACGTAATGAAGACAAAATGGACAGAACAGGCACTCGGCAAGGACGACAAGCTTACGCCCTACAATGACGTGACGTCCTACAACAACTTCTATGAGTTTGGCACAGGCAAGGGAGATCCGGCGCAGAACGCCCACACACTTAAGCCCAAGCCCTGGACCGTGGTGGTCGACGGACACGTTGAAAAGCCCGGCCACTATGACTTCGACGACCTGATCAGGGGCTACGACCTGGAAGAACGGGTCTACCGGTTCCGCTGCGTAGAGGCCTGGTCCATGGTGATCCCGTGGGCAGGCATTCCGCTAGTCAAAATCATTAAGCGCCTGGGCGCCACCTCGAACGCCAAGTACGTGGCCTTCGAGACCCTGGCCGATATAGAGCAGATGCCGGGCCAGCGCTTCGCGACGCTCAAATGGCCCTACCGCGAAGGGCTTCGCATGGATGAGGCTATGAACCCGCTGACCCTGATGGCCGTCGGGCTTTATGGCAAGGTGATGCCAAACCAGAACGGCGCGCCGATCCGCCTGGTAACGCCGTGGAAATACGGCTTCAAGTCCATCAAGTCCATCGTCCGGATTTCCTTCACGGAGAAGATGCCACCAACGTCTTGGAACATGTCTGCGCCTCGGGAATACGGCTTCTATTCCAACGTCAACCCGCTGGTCCATCACCCACGCTGGAGCCAGGCCAAGGAACGGCGCCTGGGTGGGCCGACCAACATCTTCGGCTTCACACCGAAACGCCCGACCCTCATGTTCAACGGCTACCAAGAAGAAGTGGCTAACATGTACCAGGGGATGGATTTGAAACGGAACTACTGATGACAGGCACCGGCCACAATCCCAGGCGCGAGGGCTGGGGCTAGGGCTGGCTCGGTTGGCCAGACCGGTATGTCTCAACACGTTTCAACTAAATTCAGATTGAGGATTTTGACTGTTAAAGATCGCTATGAAGGCTAACGACAAAATTCTCTGGGTGTTCAAGCCCATCATCTGGGTCCTATGCCTGCTACCGCTGGCGTGGCTGAGCTGGTTAATCGTCAACCAGGACCTGACCGCCAACCCGGCTGAGTTCATGAACCGTTATCTGGGTGAATGGGCGATCCGCATCCTATGGGTGGCGCTGGCGGTGACACCGGTGAAGATTTTGACTGGCTGGAAACAAGCGCTGCGGTTCCGCCGCCTGGTCGGTCTTTTCGCCTCCTTCTATGTGGTCCTGCACGTGACCAGCTACGTGGTGGTGGACCAGTACTTCGACTGGATTGCCATCTGGAACGACATCGTCAAGCGGGTTTATATCACGGTTGGCATGGCGTCCTTGTTGATCCTGGTCGCGCTGACAGCCACGTCGTGGAGTTCCATAGTCAAACGCCTCGGCGGTAAAGCCTGGAACAGGCTGCACCAGGGCGTATACCTGGCCGGGATCATGGCGGCCATCCATTTCATCATGATGCGC
>CAJWVP010000194.1 GCA_913048145.1 uncultured Rhodospirillaceae bacterium | reverse complement strand
CGCATGAAACAGGCTCCGAATGATCGGGAGAATAAACGCGACGCTGGTTTCATAGCATGGCCGATCAACCAGCGACAAGCGGTTGGCCTTATAAAGGAGGGTCAGTCGAATAGCGCGTCGATCTCAGCCTAGGATAGGCCTTTTTCTTCCGCCAATGCGATAACGCCCTGTTCCACAGCGGTGATAGATTTCACAACCTTGTCGGTCCACTGAACCGTAATGTCCTGGAATTAGCGGGACTAGAACATGTTAGTGTTGTTCTTGGTGATATTGTCGGGGAGCGTGTTGACCTAATTACCGGAGGGGTTGTAACGGATTTGATCGACCATCTCACCGCTCTTTTCAACCGTAGCCATGATCCGGTTTGTCGTCTGTTCCGTCGCCTTGCAGTGGTATTCAGCCGATCGCTTATGCTTTCGAAGTGATATTCTTCGTCGGCGTAGTTGTTACTCGCGACGACTCTCTCGCGCACCCGATCGATATAAGTGCATGAGCCCGATGAGCTTTTGCTTCAGGTGGCCTTGCGGCAAGGTCGCCGCCTAATTCTCTGTCCGCCCAACGATTCTCGTGCGCACATGCCGCAACGTCAGGCATATTGAAGTATGTTAAAATACTTCAGAATGCACCAACCGGTAGGGTTTAGGACCTGTCGCTGTTTCTCAGGAACTGCCTGAGAATCTGCTGAGCCGCGGCGGTGGCACCCAATTTGCCAGCCCGAACATCGCGCTCCAGATCGAACACCAGGGACTGGGTGGCCGTGTGATGTCGAACGCCGTGCAACAGCGCTTCGGAGATCTCGTCCCACATCCAAGCGACGGCCTGTTTTTCGCGCCGCGCCAGGAGTTGGCCGGATTCTACTCGTAGATTCTGGAACTGGCGAATGGCGTCCCAAACGTCCGAGACGCCAGTGCCTTCCATGGCGGAACAGGCCATCACGCGTGGTTGCCAGGCGCCGGATTGCGGCCTAAGCAGGTGAAGCGCCATCGAATAGTCCCGTTTCGCACGCTCGGCGGCGGCCAGAAGGTCGCCATCTGCCTTGTTGACGGTAATAAGGTCCGCAAGTTCGACGATCCCCTTTTTGATTCCCTGGAGATCATCTCCGGCGCCGGGCGCTAACAGCAGTAGAAACATATCGGTCAAATCCACAACGGTTGTTTCTGATTGACCAACACCCACCGTTTCCACAAGGATGACGTCAAACCCGGCAGCCTCCGTGACGGCCATGACTTCGTGTGTTCGTCGCGCGACACCACCCAACGTGCCGCCGGAAGGCGAGGGTCGGATAAAGGCATCGCGATGGCGCGATAGCGTTTCCATTCGGGTCCTGTCCCCGAGAATTGATCCACCGGATTTTGGACTGGACGGATCGACTGCTAGAACGGCTACGCGATGTCCCTGTTCGATTATGTGCAGCCCAAGGGCTTCAATAAAAGTTGACTTGCCGACACCTGGCACGCCCGAAATGCCCAGACGGAATGACTGGCCAGAGTGTGGCTGTAATCGATCCATAAGTGCTTCCGCGTTCATGCGGTGGTCTGGGCGTGTTGATTCGATCATTGTAATGGCGCGGGCCAATTCTCGCCGACGCCCGGCAAGTATGCCTTCGGCCATGGCGGTGGTCTCCGCCGAGTCCACGTCTTGAAAGACTGTCATTTATTTGTCGATTTGATCGTTCAGAGCTTGCATCGCCATGTAGGTCAGTTTGTTGCGCTGATCTTGGGTCAGCTTATCAAGGATATACAATTTTGATCGACGAATGGCTATGGCGTTTTCGATCAACGCTGCCCGCTCGGGCGTGATGGGCTTGCCCATATGGGTTCGGTTCTGATTGCGCAGTAATTCCTCTTCGGCACTGGCCAGGGCTTCGTAGATCAGCACCTCGCGGTCGTCTTTCTGCCCGTGCGCAGGCTGGTGCGGGGCGGCGGACCGCTTGGCGGTCCTTTTGGGCGCGGCATTCTTCTCGAGCGACATGCGCGGAATGTTCAGTTCGTCCTTGCTGGGTGTTGGCACTGATTTCTGTTCGTTTGCTGCGCTCATTTTATCTCGCGCCTTCTTATCGACGACGACGGACAGTAAAGTGTTGGAGACGAACTTCTTGAACATATCGACCAAACTGACCCCAAATCTGACGATGGGTTCCATGGGCACGCTTGAAACATAGGGCACGCGGCATTAACAACCTTGTAACAGGTTCCGCGTACAAAATGCGAGTCTGGATGAAACCCACTCCAACTTACCAGTAACACCCGGCGCTGGCGTGGAATTCGTTGGTTAAAGTTAAGATGTGCTCTTAAGGTCGATCACATGAGAAGATTTCGAAACGGAAAGATTGTCGCGACATTGGGGCCAGCGACATCAGACAAGGCTTCCATTAGCGCCCTCTTCGAGGCGGGGGCGGATGTCTTCCGAATGAATTTCTCGCACGGCGCGCATGAGGATCACGCGACGCGAATTGGGATCATTCGCGAACTGGAAGCCCAGTTCCATAGGCCCATCGGTATTGTTGCGGACTTACAGGGACCAAAACTACGGGTTGGCGAGTTTGCCGACGGCGCTCTGCAGTTAGAGGCAGGAAACGCATTCCGTCTGGACCTGGAGAGGGGGCTTGGTGACGCCCGGCGCGCGCGCCTTCCGCATCCGGAGGTGTTCCGGGCGCTGGAACCCGGGATGCGACTCTTAATGGATGATGGCCGTATTCACCTCGAAGTCACTGAGGTGGGTGCGGATTATGCGGAGACCACGGTCATAACGGGGGGGGAATTATCAAACCACAAAGGCGTCAACGTTCCCGATGCCGTTCTTGAACTTTCGTCGCTGACGGCCAAAGACCGGGAGGATATGCGCTTCGCACTTCAGTCTGAGGTTGATTGGATTGCTTTGTCGTTTGTTCAGCGTCCCGAGGATATTGCCGAAGCGCGCAAACTGATTGCTGGACGCGCCGCCGTGATGGCGAAGTTGGAAAAGCCGATGGCGCTGAATAGCCTGGAGGAGATCGTCAGCCTGTGCGACGCAATTATGGTCGCGCGGGGGGATTTGGGTGTGGAGATGCCCACGGAGGAAGTCCCAATCCAACAGAAAAGGATTATCTCCGCTTGCCGGTCTGCTGGGAAACCGGTGATTATCGCCACCCAGATGCTTGATTCCATGGTTCATGCGCCAACTCCGACTAGGGCGGAAGCGTCTGACGTGGCGACGGCCATCTATGACGGCGCGGACGCGGTCATGCTGTCGGCGGAAACGGCGGTCGGCGACTATGCGAGGGAGGCTGTCGCGATGATGGATCGGATTATCGCCCGGGTCGAGAAGGACCCGTTCTATGGCCAACAGATGGACGCGACCCGATTGCCGCCGGAGGCCACTGCGGCCGATGCCATCACGACCGCGGCCCGACAGGTCAGCCATACCATCTCGGCAGCGATCATCGTCACCTTCACCTCGACCGGTTCGACGACGTTGCGGGCGTCGCGCGAACGACCGCTGGTTCCCATCCTCGGATTGACCCCGCGGGCTGAGACGGCGAGGCGACTAGTTCTGGCCTGGGGGGTTCATGCTGTCGAGACGGAAGACCTTCATACTTTCGGTGACATGGTGGTCACGGCTATTCGTGTTGCAAAAAGCGAAGAGATTGCCGATGTCGGCGACGCCATGGCGATCACCGCGGGCGTTCCGTTTGGCACGCCGGGGGCTACCAACATCCTGCGTATCGCCTGGGTGGAATAGGCGGCTCCGCGGGTTTTGTCCATCGTCGACGAGACCCTGAAAAATTGCCGGATTGACCGTTGCCGCAGTGAGCGTTTCTGTTGCCTTTGGCCACTAACAGATGCCGGAATTAAATTGCTGCCAAGGGCGATGATGGCTCACTTGTCCAGGCCAGTAATCTGGATATGTTCGCCCGACTTAATCCATATGCGCATCGCTCCGGGCTAGCTTTCCAACCTGGGGCGGCCCATGATCCCGTCGTCAGAGGTAGCACGGCGTTTTTACGCGTTTCTAGCGGAACGTTGATCGCTTGAGATCAGCGTGTAGAGGCCGTATAAGCCGCGGGCATGCACTCCACATGAGTTCGGATGAATGACCATTGACGTTTCCGCCGCGACCTATGTGACACTGTTGGGCCGATGGGTGTCTTGGGTCGTCCGGCATGCGCGATTAGTGGCCCTGACTGCGTGCGCAGCGACGATTATCTCGGCCGGATATTTCATTGATAACCTCGCCATCAACACTAGCACATCCGACATGCTGTCTAGGGAGTTACCGTTCCTTCAGAAGTCGGCCGAGATCGATAAGGCGTTTCCGCAAACGGATTCTACGTTAGTCGTCGTGATCGATGGCCAAACTGCCGATATCGCTGATGATGCCGCGCTTACATTGGCAGGCGCCATGCGGCGTGCGCCGGTATTTTACCGCGACGTTTATGACCTGAAGGGCGACCCCTTCTTTCGCCGCAATGGATTGCTCTATCTGGACTTGGACGAAATTCACGATCTAAGCGACCGGCTGGCCGAAGCGCAACCGTTCCTGAGCGCATTATGGCGTGATCCGACCTTGCGCGGTTTTTTCCAAATGCTGGGCTTGGCAGTCGATGAGGCCGTGGTGTCTCCGGGCGATCAGCCCTTGAACCTGGAAGATGCCCTCAATGCCATCTCCGAGGTTGCCGAAGCGCAACGGGCAGGCCGGTTCCATTTGCTGTCATGGACCAAGCTGATGGGCGGTGAGGATAACTCTCCGGAAGACCGGCGGCGGCATATCGTTGTGCAACCCATCAAGGACCACGCTTCGCTTCAGCCCGCATCCGCAGCCATCGATGGGATCCGGGCCCTTGCCCTTGAGTTAGGACTGACACCCGAACGCGGAATCCGAGTTCGCCTGACGGGATCCGTCGCCCTTGATGAAGAGGAACTCGATAGCGTTGAACGTGGGATGGGGTTGGCGGCAATCCTCTCTTTGATCTTGGTTCTTGGTCTTTTGTTTATTGGGCTCCGTCAGGCCACATTGGTGATGTCTTGTCTGGCAACGCTGATCGCCGGTCTCATTTGGACCGCCGGTTTTGCCATATGGGCGATCGGCACGCTGAACTTGCTGTCTGTGGCATTTGCCGTGCTGTTCATCGGGCTCAGTGTGGATTTTGGGATTCATTTTGCCTTGCGTTATCGCGAGGAACTGTGGCGCGGATACGTCCAGCATGAGGCGCTTGTGGAAGCGGCCAAGGGCGGCGGCGGCGCGTTGACCCTCTGCGCTATTAGCGCCGCCATGGCCTTCTACGCCTTCCTTCCGACCGATTACGTCGGGCTTGCGGAACTGGGACTGATCGCAGGCACCGGTATGTTCATTGCGCTTTTTGCAAACCTGACGGTGCTGCCGGCCCTCATCGCGCTTTGGCCCTTGGCTGCGGCTATTCGCGAGGCCGCTGGCTCGATGCTATCTGTTCCAATCGGGGTCAGCATTGATTGGTATGGGCACAGACTGAGCGCGACTTCTTTGCTGCCTCTTAAAGGAAGATTATCTCTAGTCCACGGTTCAAACGATGCAGGAAGGTGTATTTTCGACGGGTCGAAAGACGCGGCATGTTTGGACGTCACAAAACTCGGAAACAATCTCGTCTTCTGATCCATGTTGGCCGCGCCGGTCCTCGCGAACCTGCCATGGAACCAGGTGCTCCCGCCAAAAACGCCGGCCTTGGCGGAGACGCTGCAGCAGCACGCGCTGCCGCAGCAGCAGGCGCTGCCGCCGCGGCGAGAGGCGCGAAAGGAGCTGTGGGCGGCCGCTCGTGAGCTCGCCAGAGTTCGTCAGTTCGACTCACGGTCGGTCGTGAAAAACTGCGATTTTGACACGTGTCGCTCGCTCGTG
>CAJWVP010000193.1 GCA_913048145.1 uncultured Rhodospirillaceae bacterium | reverse complement strand
CATCCATCATGCCTTCTTCAAGATCTTCAAAATAATAGCCGTGGAGTTGATCCGTCGGGTTGACTGCTTGACCCATAGTAATGTCCCCTAAAAATGTACGTGCCTTATATATTGCATCGCAATATTTATATCGCAGTGCAAAATTATAAGTATTTTGAGCCTTTGGCAACACTCTCCAGCGACATGATGCTGCATCGCCATAAACTCTTGATGATTATATGCAGACGCCGCATGGCAGAATTGCTATGCCATTGTTATGAGATACCTCGTCCCTAGCCAATGGCGCCTCCCGGCGATGATCACGATGATTGGCGGCCTCATGATGGCCGGTTTTACGGCGCACGCCGAACCGCTGTCCTTGAGTCTGCCGATCAAGTGCGCGCCCGGGACGGATTGTTGGCTGGTGAACCTAGTAGATCACGACCCAAAGAAGGGAATGCGCGATTTCCGCTGCACGGACCATGGCTACAACGGCCACAAGGGAACCGATATCGCGATCCGCGACATGGCCGCCATGCGGGCCGGCGTACCGGTCCTTGCTGCTGCGCCGGGCGTGGTGACGACCTTCCGCGACAGCATGCCGGACAGGGTGCCGAGTGCCGAATTCCAGCGCACTAAACACAATCTCTTTTGCGGCAACGGCGTCGTCGTTCGCCATGCGGACGGCTGGGAGACCCAGTATTGCCATCTCCGGCGCGGCAGTATCGTGGTCAAGCGTGGTCAGCGGGTCGACCGCGGTCAGCGGATCGCGTTCGTCGGCCATTCGGGCATGGCGACGTTTCCTCATATCCATCTCTCGGTCCGGTACTGGGGGCGGGTGATCGACCCCTTCGTTGGGAGCAACCGTAAAACGGCCTGCCAGGCGGGCGAATCGCCATTGTGGACAGCCGCGGCTATGCAGGCCCTATCGCGACCGATGACTGCCGTCTACACCATCGGGTTCGCACCGACGCGGCCTAAGATGCATTCGATCCGCAAGGGTCTCTATCAGGATGCGGCGCTGTCGAGGCGTGCGCCTGCCCTGGTCCTCTGGGCGGAGGTCTTTTGGGTCGAGGCCGGTGATAAAGTGCGGCTCCGCATCACCGGACCTGATGGGGGGGTGGTCATCGATTACAGCAATGTCTTGTCGAAGCGCCAAGCACGCCGCACGATTTCCGCAGGCCGGAGGAAACGCGGCCTTTTTTGGCCCGCGGGCACCTATCACGGCGAGATCGTGATTGAGCGACGCGACGCCAGTGGCCGAACCCAACGTTTCACCGCGCGCCGTGACGTTGAGCTGAAGGACTGAAGAGAGCACCATGAGTGACTTTTTCTTCGATGCGGGTCCGTCGCGCGGTGCGTTGTTATTGGAACTCAGATTCATTGCCAAAAAGACCGATGGGTAGTGCACCCCGTCTGGCTGCTCCACCCGGGGCGATGTGGCGCAGGCCTTTGAACCGGCCTGTCAGGACTTGCAGTAGAAGGCGGCCTGGCAGACCTTATGGGCCGCCGCGACACCCCAATCTTAGGGCTTCAACTTATCGTTTCAGGGTACGGCGCGAGACCAAGCGGGGTTGTCCGCTGAGCGACGTTCGCCCCGGCTTCGGCGTCGTGTCGGCTTCAGGCTTGGCGGCGGACTTGCGGCGCGGCCGCTTCGGGGGACAGGTGGCGAGGGCGTCATCATCGGCGAACAGCGATCCGTCGCTTTTGTCAGCCTCGGCGCGTCGTTCGATCATGTCTAAGGTGCGCTGGACCAATGGGTGATGGGCCAGCCTCTTCCGTGTTTTCTCCGCGTGGACTCGGGTCAGTTCGCCAATGCGCTTGCGAATGGTGGCTGGCTTGAGGCGCCCCTCCAAGGATCGGGCGTAGGCGGCCACGGCCCATGGATTCGCCGGCACCGGGTTGAGACCGCGGGACTGGCACCACGCGACAAAATCCTCCCAGGCCTTGTTGTTGGGAGCGCGGATTGTGCGTCGTCGGGAAGCCGTGATTTCCATGACCTCCAACATTAACGTCGCACACCCCATCGTGAAACCCCGTGCCGCATGCGCTCTTGTCAGGCCCGAGCATTCACGCCACATAATGCTCTCAAGGAAACCGAAGGGGGATATGAGCTCGATGGTCACGGAACCGGGTTGGGAAGGATGTCGCACCTTCCTTGTGGATCGCCGCGAGGCGGAAAGCGAGACGGTCACGTCATTCTATTTGGTGCCCGAGGACGGCGGTGAGTTGCCCACTTACCGGCCTGGGCAATCCCTGGGCTTCGTCCTCGATCTACCGGACCGCATGACGCCGGTGATCCGCAATTACACTATTTCCGACAGCCCCAAGGACGCTTGCCACTACCGGCTTTCCATAAAGCGCGAACCGGCGCCGGCGGACCAGCCAGACCTGCCGCCGGGCGTATCGTCCAATTATTTCCATGACCACGTCCAGGTGGGCACGAAACTTCAGGTCCGCGCGCCCAGCGGTCAATTCGCGCTCCTCCCCGGGGGCAAGGGTCCGGTGCTGCTGCTGTCCGGTGGGGTCGGGTGCACGCCCATGATCGCCATGCTTAATGCCATCGTTGACGCGGGGTCGACCCGCAACGTCTGGTTCGTCCACGGGGTTCGCAACGGGCGCGAGCACGCCTTTGGCGACCATGTCCGCGCCGTTGCGCAGGCTAACGATAACATCCGCGCGCACATCTGCTACAGCCGCCCTGACGATGGTGATGTTCTAGGCGAAGATTACGACAGTGCCGGCCACGTCACCGCCGGGCTGTTGCAATCCCTGATGCCCGATACGTCTGCGCAGGTGTTCCTGTGCGGGTCGACGCCGTTCATGAAGGCACTCTACAACGACCTGGTCGACAAAGGCTTCGACGAATTTCAGATCGTCTACGAATTTTTTGGCAACGCCTGCGAGCTGCGCGAGACCGCGCCCGAACAGGTCGCTGCCGATACGGGGTTGGCGCCGGAGGCGTCGTTCAAGGTTGAGTTCCGCCAGTCGGGCGTCAGTGCCAGCTGGACGCCGAGTGCAGGTACGATCCTCGAATTGGCAGAGGCAAATGGGGTCGAGCCGGATTTCGTCTGCCGTTCCGGCATGTGCCACAGCTGCCTTTCCGTTGTCCTGGATGGCGGGTTCGAATACACCCATGATGGGGTGGTGACACCCATGAGTGATGATGAGGTTCTCATCTGCAGTGCCCGGCCAACCAGCGACCTTGTGGTGGATGTCTGAGCCCATGGGAACTTAGCGGGCCTATCATCTGGGTTCCGCGGCGCGTGCCCGCAGCCTGGCCGATAGGGTAGGCGAAATCAGCTGAGGGCCGGATGCTGCCACGGGCGTTCAAACATCGCCAATTACGAACATCTGCTCGAACAATGACATGATACGCGCCACCGCGTCGCGGCGGACATGGCGCTGATCGTCTTCCCAGGGGTTATCCAGACAGTGCATGACCATCTCGTAACTGGGGAAGTAGTGGACCTTCTCATTGGCAGCGACAAATTCGTCCGCCACCACCCGCAGCACCGCCTTGGAATGCGCGTTGGCGACTACCACGTGCTTTTCGTCTGCCAGACCGGTGGCCATGAACGGTACCGGCGAGACTGTGACAATGAGTGTCAGGTCTGGGTTGTGAGTGCGCAAGACGTCCAGGAACCGCTGTAGGTAGGCCAGGTTTTCAGCCACGGTGAGCATCCGGTGTCGGAACAAGGCGACGTGTTCCTTAGATTTCGGATTGCGTGAAGCGACACTGCCATCCGGGAGGAACTCCCAGCATTCATTAAGTCCGAGGGTGACGATCAGGACCCGGCATTGCTCAAGTGCCGCACGGCAGGCGTCGATATGCGGTTCGCGGTCCGCATCCAATTCTTCCACTGATCCGAAGGCGATGTTTTCGCGGAAAGGGTCCTGCCAGAAGCCGGCCTGGTGATACTCGGCCAAGCGCGGCATGTCGCGCAGGCCGAAGGCCTTTTCGGCAAGCTGGGTGAAGCTTGGCGTATTGAACAGGATGCCCCAACGCGCCGGCGATTCTGGAATGTCCCCGTCGTGCGGGTGTTGTTCCGTGACGACGTAGTTGAAACCCTGGTTCTGCAGGTAATAGGCGATTTCGCTGGCGAAACAGCTGCCGGCGGAGCCGATGGGCGTGTGTTTATCCAGCAGCGGAACGGGGGCGACGTAAGGCAGGGTATCAAATAAGGAGCGCGGAAACTTTGCGTGCGTCGGTTTCGGCCAGAATACGGCGTCCGGATTTGGCTTCGTGTCCGGACGATAGCGGTAGACGTCGACGCTGACGTGACGCTCGAATTCGTCTAATCGGTGGGCCTGCGCTAGGATTTCCGAATCCAACCCGCCCATGTCCGCGCCGCGCATGTTGTCCGCTAGGTTTTGGGCGAAGAACCCGCGGAGCGCGCCCAGCAATTCATCAAGGCTATTCATTTGCCGCTCACCGTCGGCGAAGGCCGACTTGACGAAGTCGCGCACGGGGCCGGGCGTGAAGATAGCGTCGGCCACATGGCGGACGTACGCGGGGCTTAAGGGACTGGCGTTGGCCGCGGCGGCGGAGAAAACTGTCGTTGCGTCTGTCTTTGCCATTTTCCAGCAACCGATCAATAGTGGTGCATGTCAGTAAACACTTCACGGATTATAGCCGTTTATTGCTAACGGCGGGTTAAAATACGCGCCTCGGACGTTGTGCCGGAGCGGGGAGGACGCGGCAGCGTGAAAAAGATTTTCATCCTTGGGTTTCCGCATAGCGGCACCTCGATCCTGAAGCGGATCATTGGGAACGCGCCCGAGGTTCATGAACACCCCTACGAAACAAACGCGATCACGCCGGAGATCACTGCCGCCGCCGCGGCCAATGGCAAGCAAGCCGTCGTCATCAAGGATATCAACTTCCCCTGGCTACCCAGCTATGCCATTCCAGGTGACGTGCCCCGTCTGGTGGCAGAATTTAAGGAGTATTTGGCGGACAACGCCCCAGCTCTGTTCATCATGGTCATCAAGAACCCTGCGGATATCTTTGGGTCCTTCAACCGCCGCTTTGAAGCGTCTGGACCTGATGGGCGCCCTCCCGGCCACCAGTTTGCTGAATGGGAAACCTGGGCCGCCGTGTTCGCCCTTTTCCGGTCGGCCCCGCAGGCCAATCTGTATACCATACGCTATGAGGAGTTCTTCGCTGATCGCCACTCCAAGATTTCTGAGATGTTTAGCTTCCTCGACCTGCCGTTTGATCCTTCATTGCTGCAAAGTGATCGCCCGAGCCTAATTGTCGAAAGTGTCGCCGCGGTACCTAATGAGGAGCCGGGCTCTCGAGCCGATGGTGGCGGGCACGGCCAATTCCGGACCTGGCAGATCAACCAGCCGATCCGGGAGATGACGGGGGAAAGTGCGGTCCATCTGGATGACCAAACGCGGGCTGAGATTGCCGCATCGGTGATGGCAAAGCGGCTCGGATACGCGCCCTAGACCATCACCGATGCGGCAATCCGGTCACGGAAGGCGGCCTTCGCGGCCGGGTCAAGAAAATCGACGGCGACCGCGTTCAGTCCATCCGATGTAGCGCTGGCGATCAGGTCTTCTGCTTCAACGACGGCGGCGGCAAGGGTGTCGCGGTCGGCGGGATTGGTAGCGGCAAAATAGACGCCGAGGCCTTGGCCCTGATCGTTGACCATGGCCTGACCGCCGCAAAGGTCGGGCACAATGTCTTGGATATCGGCGTGGGAGAGGTCGTCTTCCACGTGAACCTCGAAGGGGTTGCCCTCGATTTCATCCTGGGGCCAGTGGCCGATGGGGATCGACAGGGCCATGAAGCGGGATTTCATGGCCGCGCGGGCCAGGACGTCGCGCGCTTCGTTGGCGGACATGTGTTCGAGCATGTCGCCGAACAGCACTACGTCTGACGGGCCTAACTTGAT
>CAJWVP010000192.1 GCA_913048145.1 uncultured Rhodospirillaceae bacterium | reverse complement strand
TGGATCGGAAGCCGACAATCTGGCGATCATGGGATCAGGCCGTAAGCGAGTGATGAGCACGGAAACCGAGCATTCGGCGGTCTTGAAAACGACTTTACTGCGGACTGGCAATTCCCACCTTCTCCCCGTCGACGACCAGGGCGTTGTGGATTTGGGAGCATTGGCGGATCGGTTGGCTGAGGATGAGGATCCGGCGCTTGTCTGTGTGATGGCCGCAAATAATGAAACCGGGGTCTTGCAGCCGGTTCGAGAGGTCGCCGACATTGCCCACGCTCACGGGGCCTCAGTGCTTTGTGATGCGGTGCAGGCCGCCGGTAAGATTGAAGTTGATTTCCCCGCCTGGGACGTCGACTACATGGCGCTTTCGGCGCACAAAATCGGCGGCCCGCAGGGCATCGGCGTATTGGTTCGTCGTGATGGTACGCCACTGCGCAGTCTGTTGACCGGCGGCGGCCAGGAGCATGGTTTGCGGGCCGGTACGGAGAACGTTGCCGGCATTGTCGGGTTCGGTGTCGCCGCCCAGATTGCCAAGGATACATGGTCGGAGACGGGAGCCCGGCTCGCCGTATACCGCGACGAATTGGAACGCCGGGTCTTGGAGTTGTCACCAGGCTCAGAGATCTTCTCCGCCAGGGCGCCGCGCTTGACGAACACAAGTAACTTCTCGTTGCCTGGTGTGCGTAGCGACACGCAGGTCATGAATTTGGATCTGGATGGCGTGGCCGTGAGTGCCGGCTCGGCATGCGCCGCCGGCAAGGTCGAGCCGTCGCACGTCCTGGATTCCATGAAGGTTGATCCCGAGGTCGCGACCACGGCGATTCGGGTGAGTTTCGGATGGAATTCTAAAGCGGAGGATGTGGACGCTTTTATTAATGCCTGGCGAAAGATGATCCACGTCGACTCGGTACAGGAAACTGCCGCATAAGGCGGCGCAACGGATACGTATAGGATTAAGGATAAGCATAAACATGGCCGCCACGCTAGAGACAGCCCAGCAGGTTCAAGAATATGCCGATGATGGCTACAAGTACGGCTTTGTCACGGATATTGAAACCGAGAGTGCGCCTAAGGGGCTGAACGAAGATATCATCCGGTTCATTTCCGCGAAGAAGAAGGAGCCGGAGTGGATGCTGGAAAGCCGGCTTAAGGCTTATCGCCACTGGCTGACCATGCCCGAGCCCGAATGGCAGAAACCCGAATTTCCCGCTATCAATTATCAGGATTCTTATTACTACTCGGCGCCAAAATCTATGGCTGATAAGCCGAAAAGCCTGGATGAGGTTGACCCGGAACTCCTAGCCACCTACGAGAAACTGGGGATCCCGCTTCAAGAACAGGAGCGTTTGGCCGGCGTCGCCGTCGATGCGGTCTTTGATTCTGTTTCTGTGGCAACCACCTTTAAGGCGAAGCTAGAAGAAGTGGGGGTCATCTTTTGTCCTATGTCGGAGGCGATCGAACGTTGCCCGGATTTAGTCCAAAAATACCTTGGCAGCGTCGTGCCCTACACGGACAACAAGCACGCCTGCTTGAATGCGGCCGTCTTCACCGACGGCTCCTTCGTCTTTATCCCGAAGGGCGTGCGTTGCCCCATGGAGCTCTCCACCTACTTCCGCATTAATGCGGAAAATACAGGTCAATTCGAGCGCACTCTGATTATCGCTGACGAGGGCTCTTACGTGAGCTACTTGGAGGGCTGCACAGCGCCAATGCGGGATGAGCATCAGCTGCATGCCGCCGTCGTCGAGCTCATCACCTTGGACGATGCGGAGATCAAATACTCCACGGTTCAGAACTGGTATCCCGGCGACGAGGAGGGACGCGGGGGAATCTATAATTTCGTGACTAAGCGTGGCGCCTGCCGGGGTCGAAACTCGAAGATTTCCTGGACTCAGGTGGAGACCGGATCGGCAATTACCTGGAAGTACCCGAGCTGCATTCTCCAGGGCGAAAACTCGGTAGGAGAGTTCTACTCGATCGCCATCACTAACAACCGCCAGCAGGCAGATACTGGCACGAAGATGATCCACTTGGGCAAGAATACGTCTTCGCGAATCATCTCCAAAGGGATCTCGGCGGGGCGGTCGGACCAGACCTATCGCGGCCTGGTGCGCATGGGCCCGAAGGCGAACGGTGCGCGTAACTACACTCAGTGTGATTCTCTGCTCATTGGAGATACCTGCGGCGCTCATACGGTGCCTTATATAGAGAGCAAGAACCAAGGTGCTGTTGTCGAACACGAAGCGACGACCTCGAAGATCAGCGAGGATCAACTGTTCTACTTGCGCCAGCGCGGCATCGACGAGGAAGCCGCCGTGGCCCTGGTGGTCAACGGCTTTTGCCGCGATGTCTTGCAGCAACTGCCCATGGAATTCGCTGTCGAGGCGCAAAAATTGGTTGGAATTAGCCTGGAAGGCAGCGTCGGCTAAGCGACGCGAATAAAGAAAAGGTCATCAGACACATGTTGGAAATCAAAAATCTTCATGCTGCGGTTGACGGAACCGAAATCCTCAAAGGGTTGAGCCTGGAGATCAATGCCGGCGAAACCCATGCGATCATGGGGCCTAACGGCTCCGGAAAGAGTACCTTGTCCTACGTATTGGCCGGTAGGGACGGCTATAAGGTCACGAAAGGGGAGATCCTCTATAAAGGACAGAACCTCCTGGATCTGTCACCAGAGGAACGCGCCGGTGAGGGCGTTTTTCTGGCCTTTCAATATCCTGTGGAAATCCCCGGCGTTGCCAACACTATCTTTCTTAAAGAAGCCCTTAATGCCGTGCGCCGCCATCGTGGTGAAGAGGAACTGGACGCCATGGCGGTCCTCAAAGTCGTTCGCGAGAAGACCAAAGAACTTGGGATTTCCGAAGACATGCTGAAGCGCGCCGTCAACGTTGGCTTTTCCGGCGGAGAGAAGAAGCGTAACGAAGTCCTTCAGATGGCGGTGCTGAACCCATCGTTAGCGATCCTAGACGAGACGGACAGTGGCTTGGATATCGACGCCCTCAAGATTGTGGCCGATGGCGTGAATGCGCTCCGCGCGCCAGACCGCGCGACACTGGTGATCACGCACTATCAGCGCCTGTTGGATCATATTGTGCCCGACAAGGTCCATGTTTTGGCGAAAGGACGTATCCAACGCAGCGGCGGCAAGGCATTGGCGCTGGAGTTGGAGAAAAATGGCTACGCCGAGTTCGCAGAAGCGGCGGCTTGAGGATGACCATGAGCCAGAAGATCAATCCCGTCGAAAATTTTGTTTCCGGTTTCGAAGCAATCCGCGCGACGCTTGCCGGTAACGATTTGCCGTGGCTCGACTCGCTTCGCCGCAGCGGGATAGGGCAGTTCGAAGACATCGGCCTGCCGGGGCCCAAGGTGGAGTCTTGGAAGTACACTCGCCTGCGTCCGCTTGAGGACACGACGTTCCGTCCTGTAACACTTGCTGATCGCGAAGCCTATATCGATCAGGTGCCTACGGTGCTGCCGTCCGGTTTGGGCTGTCCGCGAATTGTTTTCGTCAACGGGTTCATGCGCTCGGATCTTTCATGCCTCGATAATTTGACGGAAGGGGTGACGGTTGAATCCCTCGGCGCCGCCGTGGCGCGAGATCCTGAGTGGGTTGAGACGCATTTGGGACGCATCGGGAGCCTTGAAGGGCAACCGCTGGTGGCGTTAAACACGGCGATGATGAATTCTGGGGTCGTCGTTCACGTTCGGCGCGGGGTTGTGGTTGAGCAGCCCATCCAGATGATCTTCATCGCGGGCCTCACCGAAGAGCCAGTCGCATGCTATCCGCGCAACTTGATCGTTATGGAGGAGGCCAGCCAGGCAACGCTGGTAAAATTGCATGCGGGCCTCGGCGTAAGCGCATACCTTGCCAACGCCGTCACGGAAGTGGACGTGGGAGATGCAGCCATCCTGCGCCATTACCGAGTGCAGTCGGAAAACATGCAGGCTACGCATCTAGGCAGTTTGCATGTGCGGATCGGCCGGGATGCGACCTACGACGGGTTCGGTTTGCACATCGGTGGCCGTCTATCTAGGACGGAAGTCTTTGCCCGCCTGGAAGGCGAGGGCGGTCATTGCGCTCTCAACGGAGCCTACCTGATGAAGGGGCGCGAGCATTGCGATAACACCACGGTTATCGAGCACGCGGTGCCACACACCACCTGCTCGGAAGTTTTCAAGGGTATTCTTGATGATGAATCCCGCGGGGTGTTCCAAGGCCGCATCGTGGTTCACAAGGATGCACAAGGCACTGATGGGCACCAATTGTCTAATGTGCTGCTATTGTCGGACAAGGCGGAGATGGACGCTAAGCCGGAGTTGGAAATTTATGCCGACGATGTCAAATGTTCGCATGGCGCGACGACGGGACAGTTGGACGAAACGGCGCTTTTCTATCTGCGTTCGCGCGGTATTCCAGAAGCATTGGCACGCAATCTTCTGATCCAATCCTTCGTTGCTGGCGCCTTGGATGAAATCAAGTGTGATGCGGTGCGTGAGGCTATGATGAGCAAGGTGGTTCACTGGCTGCCAGCAAAATGTTTTCTAGCCGAGGAGTGGACTGAGGAATGAATAAGCTAAGCGCCCTGACCGAGCCTTTTGGGACTGGCGGTAATTCTGTCTCCGCGTTTGATGTGGATAAGGTCCGTGCCGACTTTCCAATCCTGTCGCGTGAGGTGTATGGCAAACCTCTAGTGTTTTTTGACTCAGGAGCCAGTGCCCAAAAGCCGCGAGTGGTCATTGACTGTATCCGCGAGGCGTATGAATCCTATTATTCCAATGTGCATCGGGGCGCGCACTATCTGAGCCAACGGGCAACAGATGCCTATGAAGAAGCGCGTGTCATCATCGCTAAATTCATGAACGCGCCGTCGGACAAAAATATCGTCATAACGTCAAGCGTTACTGAATCCATCAACCTCGTCGCGGGGACCTGGGGCCGCAAATTCCTCAAAGAAGGTGACGAGGTAATCGTCTCCGAAATGGAGCACCACGCAAACATCGTGCCCTGGCAGATGCTACGCGAGGAGAAGGGTATTATCATAAAGGTCGCACCGGTCCGTGATGACGGCTCGTTCCATCTGGAAGACTTTGAGGCCTGCCTCAGCTCCCGGACCAAACTCGTCGCCATCACCGAGGTGTCGAATGTCCTCGGTACGCGGGTTCCCATCAAGGAGCTGACCAAAATCGTCCACCAACGTGGCGCCAAGGTTCTTGTGGATGGTGCCCAGGGCATCGTCCACCAGGGCGTGGACGTTCAGGATCTGGACGTAGATTTCTACGGCTGGACTGGGCACAAGCTCTACGGACCGAGTGGCGTCGGTATTCTATACGGCAAGGCCGACGTGCTGGATTCCATGCCCCCTTACCAAGGTGGTGGCGACATGATTGTCCGGGTAACCTTTGAAAAAACGACGTTCCAGGAACCGCCACACCGCTTCGAAGCCGGAACGCCGCCGATTGTTCAGGCGATCGGATTGGGCGCCGCCGTGAAGTACGTGGAAGAGTTGGGAATGAAGAGTATTGCCGCGCATGAAAACGGTATCTTGGCTTACGCCCACCAGCAGTTGGCTGATATTGAGGGATACCGTGAAGTTGGGACCGTACCGGACAAAGCCGCCATCATTTCGTTCTTGGTGGATGGTCTGCACCCGTTTGATGTCGCCGCGGTTCTGGATCGCCAGGGCGTGGCTACACGGGTTGGCCAGCATTGCGCCGAGCCCTTGATGGATCGCATGGGGATTGAAGGCACGGTTCGCGCCTCCTTCGGTCTTTACAATAACCGCGCCGACGTCGACGCTTTGGTCGCCGGCATCCGGAAGGCAAAGGAAATGTTGTCGTGAGTGGACTGCTTGATCTGGAGAAATACGACGAATTCGTCGGCAACCTGGAACTAATCGACGACGAAGACATGCGGTTCGAATACATT
>CAJWVP010000191.1 GCA_913048145.1 uncultured Rhodospirillaceae bacterium | reverse complement strand
ATGATTAGTTTAGAGCCTCAATTTACCTGAAATGCATTATGCATTCATTGTCTAGCCATGCAATCGAAAAGACAATTGCGTTTTAAATTACTGTTTTATATGATTTTAATTTTTCTGGCTCTTAATCCCATCTCCTTGGTTACAGGAAATATTGCATTTTGAATTCAAAATGATACGATCCGACGCAGTTAAGGCTAGGGAGAGGGCGATGACCATTGCGAAACCGGGGTTGACAGGTAACGGCCGGATTGGCGATAGCGCGCTAGCTCGGCGCTTGGATGGCGCCCTGCAGGGGGAGGTTCTGTTCGACCGATTTAGTCGTGGCCGCTACAGCACAGACGCCTCGCATTATCAGGTGGAACCCTTGGGTGTCGTCATACCAGAATCGTCTGATGACGTGCGCTGGGCCATGGCCATTGCCAAAGATGAGAACATACCCGTGTTGCCGCGCGGTGGCGGCACGTCCCAATGCGGCCAAACGGTCGGTGAGGCGCTAGTCGTTGACATGAGTAAGCACCTCAATAGCGTACTTAAATTCGATAGGGAAAGTCGATCGGCCTGGGTAGAACCGGGCATTGTTCTTGATCAACTGAACGCCTACCTGAAACCCCATGGGCTCTGGTTCCCAGTGGACGTGTCCACGTCCAGCCGTGCAACGATCGGCGGAATGACTGGTAACAACTCCTGCGGCGCTCGATCAATCGTCTACGGAACCATGCGTGATAACGTCCGTGCTGTGGATGCGATTCTCGTTGACGGCTCCGAGATGATCTTTGGCGAAGTCTCCGATAACGCCCAACTTGCCAATTTGTTACCCCAGCAGAGCCAGCTCGTTTCCCGGCTTCTGGATTTAGGCCGCCGCGAGCAGGCGGAGGTGGAACGGAGCTTTCCCGACCTCATGCGCCGCGTTGGCGGTTACAACATCGACGCGCTGATGCCTGCCGGGCCACCGCGCGGAACCTGGGCGGACAGCACCGTGAACCGGCCGCAGACGCACCCAAATTTGGCGCATCTACTCGTCGGCTCGGAGGGGACGCTAGCCTTCTCGACGCGCATCCACCTTGATCTCAAGCCCCTGCCTCAGAACAAACACCTCGGCATATGCCACTTTCCGAATTTCTTTGACGCTATGGAATCGACACAACACATCGTCAAGCTTGGTCCGGCAGCGGTGGAATTGGTGGACCGCACAATGATCGAGCTAGCCCGCGATATCCCTATGTTCCGAGCCACAGTCGACCGCTTCGTCCAGGGCGAGCCGCAAGCGCTGCTCCTGGTCGAGTTTGCTGGCGATGACGCCGAGGAACAGCGTCGCAAGCTGACCAAACTGGATGAGCTGATGGCGGATATGGGGTTCCCTGGCGGCGTCGTTGAGGCGGTTGATCTGATCTTCCAAAAGGCTGTCTGGGAGGTCCGAAAATCTGGCCTTAACATCATGATGTCCATGAAGGAGGAGGCGAAACCCATTTCTTTCATCGAGGATTGCGCCGTGCGCCTTGAGGACCTGGCTGACTACACAGCGCGGCTGACCGACGTCTTTTCCAAGTACGGTACCACCGGCACCTGGTACGCCCACGCGTCGGTGGGTTGCCTGCACGTACGCCCGGTGATCAACCTTAAGTCCGAAATCGAAGTGAAGAAGATGCGCGCAATCGCCGAGGAAGCCTTCGAGATGGTTCGCGAATACAAGGGATCGCATTCCGGTGAGCACGGCGACGGCCTGGTGCGGTCGGAATTCCACAAACCGATGTTCGGATCCCGGATGACCGAGATATTCGGCGAGGTGAAAGATGCCTTCGACCCAGCCGGGATCATGAACCCGGGCAAGATTGTTGACCCTCCGAAAATGGACGACCGAACCCTGCTCCGATTCAAGGAAGATTATGTCCGCCAGCCGATCAATACGGCGCTCGACTGGTCCGAGTGGGGTGGCCTGCACGGGGCCGTTGAGATGTGTAATAACAACGGCGCGTGCCGCAAACGCGACGCTGGCGTCATGTGCCCGAGCTTTCGGGCCACGGGTGATGAGAAGGACCTGACTCGCGGCCGGGCTAACTCCTTGCGTCTAGCTTTGTCGGGGCAGCTGGGGCCCAACGCGCTGACGTCCGATGACATGTATGACACCATGGCGCTATGTGTTGGCTGCAAGGGCTGCAAACGCGAATGCCCGACCGGCGTCGACATGGCGCGCATGAAGACAGAGTTCCTCTATCATTACCGCCAACGCCATGGGCTGCGCTTGTTCGATAAGCTGGTCGCTTTCTTGCCGCGCTACGCAGCGAGTGCCTCTGCCCTCGGATGGCTACTCAATCTTCGCAACCGGGTCCCCGGCCTGCCGGCGCTTGGTCAGATGATCACTGGGCTCACCGCTAGCCAGCCTTTGCCCACCTGGGCCGCCAGGCCGTTCCGCGATGATGAGGCCGGTGCCGCAACGACGGGGCCTGAAGTGGTTCTTTGGGCCGATACTTTCAATCGATGGTTCGAGCCTGAAAACGTCCGCGCGGCGCGCCGCGTCCTAGAAACTGGTGGCTTCACGGTGCACATGGCCGTACCGGCGGATGGGGGGCGGCCGTTATGTTGCGGCCGAACCTTCCTCGCCGCCGGCCTTGTGGATGAAGCGAAGGTGGAGGCCCGCCGGGTTCTTGACAGCCTTGGGCCTTATGTGGAACGGGGGGTCCCCATCGTCGGGCTGGAGCCGTCCTGCCTACTCGGCCTGCGCGACGAGTTCACAGTCTTGCAACAGGGCGAGGCGGCTGAGGCCTTGGCCGCCAACGCGTTTCTATTCGAGGAATTTCTAACTTGTGAGGCGGACGCCGGGCGCTTGGCGCTGCCCTTGAAGCCGTTGGAGCAGAAACGGGTCCACGTCCATGGCCACTGCCATCAGAAGGCTTTTGCGGTCATGGGATCAGTTGAGAGGGCATTGGGGCTGATCCCAGATCTCGAAGTCCAGGTCATAAACAGCAGTTGCTGCGGTATGGCCGGTTCCTTCGGCTATCAGCCGGAGAACCAGGATATCTCGCGCTCTATGGCCGAAGCCCAACTGCTGCCGGCCGTGCGCGCCGCCGGCACGGACGAGTTGATTGTTGCCGACGGCACGAGTTGCCGCCATCAGATCGCAGTCGGAGCGGCCCGGGACGCGGTCCATGTTGCCCGTGTGTTGGCGGATGCTTTGGTTGAGAGGGGAGCCATCTGATGAGCGATTCCGCCCTTGCTGTGATTGAAGAGATCCGACGCCCAACCCTTCACGAAGAGGTGGTCGACCGGATCCGCGAAATGATTTCCCAAGGCGAACTGCCGGTCGGGACCCGGGTGCCCGAAAAGGAGCTTTGCGCTAAATTTGGCATTTCCCGTACGCCGCTGCGTGAGGCGTTGAAGGTCTGCGCCAACGATGGGGTGATCACGTTGTTGCCGAACCGGGGCGCATGGATTACCCAGCTTACGCCGGAAGACGTGGACGAGTTATTTCCCATCATGGGGTCGCTGGAAGCCTTGTCCGGTGAACTGGCATGCTGTAACGCCACCGACGCTGACGTAGCCGAAGTGAAGGCGCTGCATTACGAAATGGCCATGCACTATGCCCGTGGCGATCAACCCAGCTACAACCGCGTGAACCAGATGATCCATCAAAAGATCATGGAGATCGCGGCTAACCCTACCCTGCTGCAAGTATACCGTTCGTTGGCGGAACGTATCCGTCGGGCCCGGTATCTGGCGAACGCGTCCATTAACCGTTGGGACGCAGCCATGAAGGAGCACGAGGCGATTTTGGCCGCGTTGGAGGCGCGCGACGGAGTGCTTCTCGCACATCTCTTGAAATCGCATCTCCTGAACAAGCGGGAGGCCGTAAAAAAAGTGATCCGCGAGGACGATCGGTCATCATTATGATCCGATCCTGCCCTTTGATACATCATGACCGGCTTTTGCCAGATCCCTTTTAGTTTGGTCTGTCGCTAGTCAATCCCGAGTCTTCCGGCATGCCCAACATTAAGTTCACGTTCTGCACGGCCTGACCCGAAGCGCCCTTGCCGAGGTTATCGATGAGGCCCATGACCACGGCCTGTTTCATGTCCGCAGATGCGAATACATGCAAGCGAAGCTCGTTGGTGCCGTTTAGATCCTCTGGGTTGAGCTTGCTCATGCCCACCGTATCGGTCAACGGCGCCACAGAGACGAAGCGCGATCCGGCGTAGTGGTTGGTCAGGGTCGCATGCACGGCTTCTGGCGTCGACGTGTCGGGCATGGACCACAGCGGTAGCGGCACCTGAACGATCATACCTTGGTGATAGCGTCCGACGCTGGGCACGAATACGGGCGCGTGGGCAAGGCCGCTCCATTTGGTGATTTCGGGGAGGTGCTTGTGTTTTAAGTTCAGACCATAAGCGTAAAAAGCGCTATCCGTATGATTGGGTGACACCTCATCCTCGAAGGCGGCGATCAGGTCCTTACCTCCGCCGGAATAGCCCGACACGGCGTTGATTGTGATCGGCCAATCCTCTGGCACCACGCCGTGATGAATGAGTGGATAAAGCATGGCCACGGACGTAATGGCGTAGCAGCCTGGATTGGAGACCCGCGTCGCGCCTGCAATGGCGTCGCGTTGGCCGGCCTTGTACTCCGGGAAGCCATAGGTCCAGCCGTCGGCGACTCGGTGTGCGGTGCTGGCGTCGACGATCTTGGTCTCCGGATTATCCACAAACGCCACCGACTCTCGCGCCGCATCATCGGGCAGGCACAGGATCGCCACGTCGGCGGTATTCAGCATTTCCTTCCGCCGGGCCGGGGCCTTGCGTTGATCTTCGGGCAGGCGCAACAGCTCTATATCCGCTCGACCCTCAAGACGGGCGCGAATTTGTAGACCTGTGGTGCCCACGTCGCCGTCGATGAAAACCTTTGCCTTCACGGTCTCTGCCTTCGGCTAAGAAGTTTCAGCAGGCCCCGGTGATAGACCGACCCATGATATAGCTCAACGATTATCTTCCGCGATGGCCCGTGTTCCACGCGTCTTTTGTCCTCATACATTGAAACCACTGGGGGCTGTTCATAAAATTTCTTAACATATGCCCGGTGGGAAAGCAGGAGAGTGGCGCGCACCCTTCTTAGGCGTCAGACGTCCGAGCCGATGCGGATGATGGGATCGACCCAGCCCACGGCGTCGGCTAACCATGCGGGTGTTGCCAATGGACGCGCCAGGTTTCCTGCGGATAGACTAACGCGACCCGAGGTGGGTCATTGTCTTTAGGAGGGGACGCCATGCCGCTCAACGGCCTGATGATGGATAGGCCGCTAACGATCGGATCGCTGATCGATCATGCCGCGCGCTATCATGGTGGAACGGAGATTGTTTCCGTTGATGCAGATGGTGATGTGCGACGGTCTGATTGGGCGGGGGTCGCGGTTAATGCTCGTCGACTGGGCTCGGCCCTTCAAAAACATGATATCGGCACCGGCGATCGCTATATCAGGATCGCTCAACCCAAGCGCAGTAACACCCTCGAGTTCTGAAGCGAGTTGCTGCGCACTGGTCTCGCTTAATGAAACCACCCGTACTTCTTGAATATCACGAACGCACCGGACAGCCTCTAACTGAGTCCGCGCCTGAACACCGGCACCGAAGAGTGCCACCACAGATGAATCCTTGCGCGACAAGACTTGAGCTGCCAGTCCACCGATTGCTCCAGTCCTAAGAGCTGTAAGCCAAGTCCCGTCCATTAGAGCTAACGGCCTTCCCGTTACGGGGTCCATGATCAGGACGACTGCGTGGATCACTGGTAACCCTTTAGTCACATTACCCGGATTCACTGACACAACCTTAGCGCCGGCTTGGCCTGACGGTTTCATATGCGCCGGCATAAAGAGCGAAACACCGAACTCTGTTTCAAGCCCGAGCCTTATCGGCACAGTCGCCTGACCAGACGACAGGACCGAGAAAGCATCACGCATCGCGTCG
>CAJWVP010000190.1 GCA_913048145.1 uncultured Rhodospirillaceae bacterium | reverse complement strand
AATTCCATAGAGAAATTAAATGATTCACTTGATGATACTTATGAGAACTCTGGAAATCAGCCTCAACGAAACATTGCACGCCACCGTGGCGGGGGTATACTCCTGGAGAGTAGCACTATGATCTTGTCTGCAAGTCACATCCAAGACAATTTGTGCTCAAACTATGGAGGAGGGCTTGATGCTTCGAGATCCACGATCACGCTTGAACAGGACGCGTCCGTCCGGGGTAACTCTGTGGCTGGCAAGGCATCGCTTCGTCATGATCTGGACGGGCTCGATACTGCGTCGGGTGGTGGTATCGCTATGTTCGGGTCGCAACTGTCCCTTGTGCACTCCTCCGTTTCCGACAACAAAGCCGACGGCATGGGAGCGGGAGTGCTTGCTGCCATGGGCGCAGGTGTGAATGCTACATCGCTTGTTAGGCTCGGTTTTGGCACATCGATTGAGCGCAACGTGGCGCTCGACAGCGGTGGTGGCCTCGCTATCACAGGTGGCAGCACCTTCGTCGTTTGTGGTGGCACAGGCGGCTTAGGTATCTCTATCAGCAGCAACGATGGTGCTGGCCAGTTTGGAAAACGCCTCACGGAGGCTGGACAATGTGCTAATCCCCTCGGTGGCGTTCTTGTCGAGGCTTATTAGCGCCGCGCGAATCGGAGGGCCGCTTCCGGCGGCGGCTTTCACCGCTTCCAATTCGGTCATATAGGGACGGCCCCGATGAACCGCATCACGCAGTTCGCTGACAGCCAGGATGATCATGGATACTTTTCCAGATACGTTACTGGTGGGCCGGGCTTCGACAGATGCCACGCGGCCTTCAAGCGCCTGGACGGTCTGGCGCGAAGCATTGAGCTGGTTTAGAGTTTCCGCCAACTCCTGCTTTGAACGTGTGCTGGACTTCTCAAGTTGTACGACCCGCTGGGAGAGCTCCTGCGCTAACGTCTGGTCTTTTTCGAGTTTGCCCAATTGGCTCGCAAACGCGGAGTCGCCAGATTGCGCTGGTGCTGGCGCTATTTCTAATTTTCTTAACCGTTCGTTCAGCTCCTTAAGCCCGTGGCTTGCCGCGGCCGCTTCGTCGACCGTCGCTGTTGCCGCTGCCTTCGCCATCTCCTTTACGGCGAAAATTGAGCGTTCCAGGGATTCGATGTGCTCCAGAACACCGGCAAGCGATTGTTGGAGCTCTTCGCGCTCGCTTTCCAGGCGGACAATCTCCTTGTCCCGCTGACGCAGCGAAATCGTTTTCGCTTCAAGTTCACCGATACGCGCCGTTAAACCGTCGACACGCGAATCATCGAACGCAATATTCAAGCCATCGGGCACATAGGCCATCACATAAGGCTGCCAGCGCGGCCAGGTGACGTGCCCGACACCGACAATGACGATTATCAAGAGAAATGAAAAGAACCATGCACCGCTGCTCTTCTTGGTCGGCGCCGGCGGGGTAATTTTCACGTGTTCGCCGTCACTGGCTGTGGCTTGTTTGGCGGTTTTAGCCGATGCCTCGGCGGCAGGCTCTTGATACGCCTCGGGTTTTGCTGCCGTGCGGGTGCGGGTTTTGGCCGCGGGGGCTTGTGTTTTCGACCCTCTTCGCGGTTTTGGCTTGGCCGTTTCCGCCATTCCGATCCCCTGGCCTAAATGAACATCGTTTCGTCGTTTGTCGTCAGGATCCGCACGACTGGACAAGAGCTATATCAGATTCGTCTCGGTGAACCTAGCACGATCGGCATCGGCGGTGGACAAAAACTGTGCGCCTAAGGGCCCGTCAACAATGCCATGAATGCATCCTGTTCGGGGCGTGCCGCTGTTTGGATGTTGCACCATGGCAAGCCGTCAGCGGCAACCGCTACTGCCGGGCTCAGACAAAAGACAGTCATGTCGGCTGCTCGATCTGCTAATCCAGCACGGATCATCAATTCTTTAAAGATTTGGCCAGTCCTAGGCGACATCAATACAACGCCATCGATCTCGCCGCACGCGATTGCGGCGCGCGTCTCTGGGCTGAGGGCTGACACCTTTTCCGACTTATATATGACTTCGCGGCGATAGGCGAAACCCGCATCGGCGAGGCGCCTCGCCAGATCGCCAGCCACCTGGCTTGCCGCTGGATGCAGGATCGCCCCGGCTTCTGGAGACATGGCCCGAGTTAGCAGTCGGGCGAGATCATCGACGTCGCCCATGGCCGATTGCACGTCTTTGAACGCGGCGGCGTGGGCGGCGCGGGCGGTCGCGTCGCCAACCGCGTAAACAGGTAGGTCGCGGCGCGAGGACCGCTCCGCGAAGGCTTGGACGCCGTTCGCGCTGGTAAAGGCGAGGGCCGCGACGCCCGTGGTGTCGAGCGGCGGTCCCTCATGTACTATGATATTCAACAGCGGTTCGATGATCGACGAGATTCCGCACGCAGTCAGGTCCCGAGCGAGTTTCTCGGAATCCGGTTGTGGGCGGGTCAACAGTAGGCGCACGGTCGCGCGTTATCCTTTACTGAAAGAGATTATCGCCGGCATCGCGGCGCAGCCGGGCGCCCAGCTCGCGTCCCAGGGCATGCGCGTCATCGTCAGCCCCAGCCAACTCGCCGCGGAACAAGGCCGACCCGTCGGGCCGAGCGACCAATCCGCGCAAAGTCAATTTGCCGCCTTCGGTCAACGCCGCTAAGCCGCCGATGGGTGTGCGGCAGGTACCGTCCAACTGATCTAACATGGCCCTTTCGGCGAAAATTCTGGACATGGTCTCGGCGTGGTTGATCCGCTCCAGCCAAGCGCGAACGCGCGAATCGTCGGTCCGGCAGGTAATGCCGATGACGCCTTGCCCGCAGGCCGGTAAGAGCTCATCCGGTGACAGGATACACGCGGCTTCATGCCCGACGCCCAGACGGTTCAGCCCAGCGAGAGCCAAGAACGTGGCGTCAGCTTCGCCCTCGCGAATCTTCCGCATGCGGGTCTGGATATTCCCCCGTAGCAGCGTGATCTGGATGTCTGGCCGCCGGTGTAGAAGCTGTGCCTGGCGACGAAGCGATGCCGTGCCCACAAGGGCCCCTATCGGCAGATCATCGAGGCCTTTCAGCCCTACGCCGATCAAAGTGTCGCGCGGATCTTCGCGCTCCAAGCAGGCGGCTAACGTAATGCCTGCTGGCAGCCGCGTTTCAAGGTCCTTGAGGGAGTGAACGGCAAGGTCGATGTGGCCATCGAGAAGCGCGGTGTCCAATTCCTTCGCGAACAGGCCCTTACCGCCGAATTCTGCCAGGTGACGGCCCTGAATCTGGTCGCCGGTAGTCTGGATCTTCGAGATTATAAAAGCGTCGGGTGCGGCCAGGGCCGGGTTGGCCGCGGCCAAACGGGCAGTCGCTTCGACGGTTTGTGCTAAGGCGAGCGGGCTCGTGCGTGTACCGATGGTCAGGAGGGGTGGCGTAGTCATTAAATCACCAATGTTCTGGCAAGGCCGCAAGACTGAGGGTAAGGTTCACATTGATTTTTAGCATGTGTATATCGCTTGTCCATGATCGTCCTCGGCATCGAAACCAGTTGCGATGAGACGGCGGCAGCCGTAGTCGCCGCCGATCGCCGGATTCTCTCCAATATCGTGCTTTCGCAATTGGAGGCGCATGAGCCCTATGGCGGCGTTGTGCCGGAAATCGCCGCCCGCGCCCACGTGGAGGCTGTTGATGGCGTTGTTGCCCAGGCTATGTCCGAAGCTGGGATCACCTTTTCTGATCTTGGCGGTGTTGCCGCGACTGGCGGCCCGGGCCTGATCGGCGGCGTCATGGTTGGTGTCATGACCGCCAAGGCCATTGCTCTGGCCGAAGCAAAGCCGTTTGTCGCTGTTAATCATCTTGAGGCCCACGCGCTGACGGCGCGGCTCAGCGGGACTGCATCCGGAGAGGCCGTCGCGTTCCCCTATCTACTTTTATTGGTGTCGGGCGGGCATTGCCAATTGTTGATCGTCGAAGGCGTAGGGTCATATCGCCGCATCGGCACGACGGTCGACGATGCCTTGGGCGAAGCGTTCGACAAGTCCGCGAAGCTAATGGGGCTTGGATATCCGGGTGGGCCTCAGGTGGAGGCGCGGGCCCGCGACGGCGATGACGGCCGGTTTCCTCTGCCCCGGCCGATGCGCGGGCGCGACGGCTGCGATTTCTCCTTCTCCGGCCTCAAGACCAAAGTCCGCCAAACCCTGGAAGCGTTGCCGCCGGGCCCATTTTCGGATCGCGACATTGCCGATCTTTGTGCGTCGTTCCAACGAGCCGCCGCCGAAGTCCTGGAGGACCGTTGCGCCAACGCGATCGAGGCGTTCCGGGCGCATTGCCCCGAAGCTGGCGCTCTGGTCGTGGCCGGGGGCGTTGCTGCGAATGCCTACTTGCGTGATCGTTTGACGGCTCTAGCCGCTGCGCATGGGCTGCCGTTTCATGCGCCACCGGCGTATCTTTGCACGGACAACGGTGCCATGGTGGCTTGGGCTGGACTGGAGCAATTGCGCCGACGTGGCGCCGACAAGTTGGAATTCAAGCCGCGGCCGCGCTGGCCGCTGGACCCCAATGCGCCACCCGCGGCCTTCGCAGGCGTTAAGGCTTGAATAGACGGCTTAAGAACCGCTAGGTGTACATATGAATCGAATTGGAGTCATTGGCGCCGGTGCCTGGGGAACGTCTTTGGCCACCGTGGCCCATCGAGCCGGCCGTGACGTGAGGATCTGGGCTCGTGAATCAGACGTCGTCACGGCCATCAACACGGCGCATGAGAACACACCGTTCCTTCCTGGAGTGCCCTTAGCGCCTCAGATCCGCGCTACTCTCGACCTTGGTGAGGCTGCTGAGGCGGACGCTCTCGTCTTGGCCACACCGTCGCAATTTCTTCGGGCCACCTGTGAAGCCCTTGCGCCGCATCTGGATCTTTCCGTGCCTTTGGTCATTTGTGCCAAAGGTGTTGAGATCGCCAGCGGTGCTTTGATGAACGAAGTGGTTGAACAGGCTTTGCCGGAACGACTGTTCGCGGTGCTTTCTGGCCCCACTTTTGCGGTGGAAGTGGCGCGTGAGCAACCGACGGCCGTAACGTTAGCCTGTGCTGACTCCAAGATCGGCAGCAGCTTGGCGCAGGCCTTAAGCACGCCTGAGTTCCGAATTTATCAAAGCGCCGATGTTATCGGCGCAGAGGTTGGTGGCGCGGTCAAGAATGTGCTCGCCATCGCCTGCGGTATCGTTGAGGGGCGAGGTCTTGGCGACAACGCGCGCGCCGCGATCATCACCCGCGGATTGGCGGAAATGGTGCGGCTGTCGATCGCTAAAGGTGGAAGGCCCGAGACCCTAATGGGCCTCTCTGGCATTGGCGACCTGACGCTGACCTGCAACGCCATGCAGTCACGAAATTTCTCGCTGGGCGTGGCGCTGGGGCAGTGCAGGGCTTTAACCGATATTCTGGCCGAACGGAATTCCGTGGCCGAAGGTGTTGATACGGCGGCGGCTGTGACCGCTCTGGCCGGCCAGTTGCAAGTGGACATGCCGATCTGCCTGGCCGTCAACGCAATCGTCAATCATAACGCGGATACGGACGCGACCATAGCCGGGCTACTGGCTCGGCCCGTGGGTACGGACTCACCTCTCGACGAATAGCCGTCAACGCAATCGTTAATCATAACGCGGATACCAACGCGACTACAGTCGGGTTATTGGCCCGGCCCGTGGACACGGTCTCACCGCTAGGCGAATAGCTGAAAATACTGTGACCGCGGAAAATTTGGGCATAAAATACGCTAAATAGCGCTTACTCTAAGGATCCAGAGTGTTCGAACCAGATCCCATTATGCTGATGAAATAAAGGACTTTTATGAGCTAATAATACTGATAGCGAACCTGCTTGGAGTTACCGAATTTTTTATTGTGACAATTACGCCATTGCGTCGGCGGATATTCTACCGATTTGAATCGAGATTCATCTTTGAAATAATTTTGTATAATTCTCTGGCTAATATTTTGTTCCCTAAACTCGTGTAATG
>CAJWVP010000189.1 GCA_913048145.1 uncultured Rhodospirillaceae bacterium | reverse complement strand
CGGCGTCCACTGCCTCGAACAAAGCTTTCGGATCTATCCCCACCATAACACCCAGGGGCTGGGCGCCGACCAACGTCCCCAAATCCTCGCCAATCGTCGGGTTTCCAGGTTGTTCGGTGCCGCCGACAAGGTCCACGCCAGCGGTCTCCAAAACGGTGGCGCTCAGCATGCGGCCCATGCGGCCGGCGCAGCCAACGATGCCAATCTTCATGGCATTAATCCTCCCAAGGTTGGTCGTTTGGCCATGTCTTAGGGGAGGCGCCACGGGTTGGCTAGGGTTTCTTTACCCCGCGCCAGATATAAGCAAACACTATTGTCGATTTTTATTCGTAAAATTTCCAAAAGCTTCTCTATTCATTTCTTTGCGGAAAACTCCCATCCGTGGTCCATCAAATGATCGTAGTCGACAGCATCAAGGGCAAGTTTGTTTTAAGCGTATTCCATGCGTCGGAGGCCAAACACCTGCTGATCCTAAAGCTCTTAACCCTATAGGTCATCCACGGAACCTTCCGCGTCAAAGGGGCAGCCTTCGCCAATGAGGTGATCAATGCGTTGAAGGTCGCCGAATAAATCCAAGAAGGCCTTTGTGGCACTGCCAATGACGCGGACAATCTGGTCATAAAGATATGGGTCCTGTTGGACCCAGGCGCCTGGGGAACTGAGCAACTATTCCTTCAAATCTTCCCAGATGTCCTTGACCTTTGAGAAGAAGCCATGCGCTTCGGGGCTGTGCTTGGCGTCGTCTGATTCGGCCTCGAACTCCTTCAAAAGCTCCTTCTGACGCTTGGTCAGGTTCTGCGGCGTCTCCACGGAAGCCTGAACGAACATGTCTCCCCGGGACTTCGAGCGCAACACGCTCATGCCTTTGCCCCGTAAACGAAACTGGTGGCCCGTTGGCGTGCCGGATGGGATAGTGATCCGGGCCAGGGTGCCGTCCACGGTGGGCACCTCCACAGTGCCGCCCAACGCCGCCGTGGTCATGGAAATGGGCACCCGGCAGTAGATATCGGCGCCGTCGCGCTGGAAGAATCGATGTGGGCGGAGCGTCAGGAAGATGTAGAGATCGCCCGCCGGCGCGCCGCGAAGCCCGGCCTCGCCCTCGCCGGCGAGGCGAATACGCGTGCTGTCCTCGACGCCCGATGGGATATTCACCGACAGGGTCTTTTCCTTCTGCGTGCGGCCCTGGCCACCGCATATCCGACAGGGGTCCTTGATCACATGGCCAGTGCCCTGACAGGTGGGGCAGGTGCGTTCCACGGTGAAAAAACCGGATTGCGAGCGCACCCGGCCATGGCCCTGGCAGGTGCCGCAGGCGGCGGGCCCGGAATTGCCTTCGGCGCCCGATCCATTGCATGATCCGCATGCCACAGACGTGGGCACGCGGATTTCCGTCTGCTTGCCCTGATAGGCGTCCTCCAGACTGACTTCCATATTGAAACGCAGGTCCGCGCCCTTGCCGGCGGCCTGACCGCCAGCGCGCCCACCGCCCGCAAACATTTCCTCAAAAATATCGGCGAAGCCAGAAGCGAAACCACCGCCGAAACCGCCCGGTCCACCGCCGCCCTGTTCAAAGGCCGCATGGCCAAATCGGTCGTAGGCGGCGCGCTTTTCGCCGTCCTTCAGGACCTCATAGGCCTCATTCACGTCTTTGAAGCTTTGTTCCGCTACCGCGTCTCCCGGATTGCGGTCCGGGTGGTACTTCATGGCCAGCTTTCGGTAGGCCTTTTTGATCTCACCATCATCAGCGCCACGACTGACGCCCAGCGTGTCATAAAAATCGTCCCTGGCCATGGTTCGGTCCTCCACGAGTCCGAAGAGCGACCTCCGGTGATCCAAGCCCGGCAGCGCAAGCGCCGCTGAGCCAGCTCATCAATTAGTCGTCCTTCTTGTCCTTCGCTTCGGCATCCGGATCGACTTCCTCAAAATCGGCGTCAACGAAGTTGTCGTCTCCGCCCGAGGAGGTCTGCTGGGAATCGGAGCCAGCACCCATGCCGCCCATGTCGGCGCCGGCCATGCCCTCGGCCCCACCTTCTGCTTGGGCCGCCTTGTACATCGCTTCGCCCAGCTTCATGGAAGCCTCGTTCAAGCTGTTGACCTTTTCCTGGATTACCTCGAGATCATCACCCTCCAACGCCTCCTTAAGTTCGGCCACCGCCGTCTCAATGGCGGTCTTGTCCTCATCGGGCACCTTGTCGCCATGCTCGACAAGGTTCTTCTCCGCTGCGTGGACCAGGGCATCAGCGGTGTTTCGGACTTCCACGCCTTCGCGGCGTTCCTTGTCGGCTTCGGCATTGGCCTCGGCCTCTTGAACCATTCGCTCGATATCCTCGTCCGAGAGGCCACCCGAAGCCTGAATGCGGATTTGCTGTTCCTTGCCCGTGGCCGTGTCCTTGGCTGACACATTGACAATGCCGTTGGCGTCAATGTCGAAGGTAACTTCAATCTGCGGCATGCCACGAGCACTTGGGGGAATGCCAACCAGGTCAAACTGACCAAGAATCTTGTTGTCGGCGGCCATTTCACGCTCACCCTGGAAGACCCGGATGGTCACCGCCGTCTGGTTATCTTCGGCGGTAGAAAAGGTCTGTGACTTGCGGGTCGGGATCGTCGTGTTGCGGTCGATGAGTCGTGTGAACACGCCACCCAAGGTCTCAATGCCCAAGGACAGCGGCGTCACGTCTAAAAGCAGCACATCCTTTACGTCACCCTTCAACACGCCACCCTGAATGGCGGCCCCCAAAGCCACGACTTCGTCCGGGTTGACGCCCTTGTGCGGGTCCCGCCCAAAGAAAGATTTCACCGTTTCCTGGACCTTCGGCATACGTGTCATGCCGCCGACAAGGATAACTTCGTCCACCTCACCGGCGGAAAGGCCCGCGTCTTTCAGTGCCTTCTTGCAAGGCTCGATGGTGCGTTCAACCAAATCCTCAACCAGCGATTCCAGCTTAGCCCGGGAAAGCTTAATGTTTAGGTGCTTGGGCCCAGACTGGTCGGCAGTAATGAACGGCAGGTTCACCTCCGTCTGCGGCGTCGAGGATAGCTCAATTTTCGACTTCTCCGCCGCTTCGCGTAGGCGTTGCAACGCCAGTTTGTCGTCGCGTAGATCGATGGAATTCTCTTTCTTAAACTCGTCGGCGAGGTAATCGACAATCTTCCTATCGAAATCCTCACCGCCCAAGAACGTATCCCCGTTGGTGGATTTCACTTCGAACACGCCGTCGCCTATTTCCAGAACCGAGATGTCGAAGGTGCCGCCACCGAGGTCATAGACCGCAATGGTGCCCGATTCCTTCTTCTCCAGCCCGTAGGCAAGCGCAGCCGCCGTCGGTTCGTTGATAATGCGAAGCACGTCGAGGCCCGCTATCTTGCCGGCGTCCTTGGTCGCCTGGCGCTGCGAATCATTGAAATAGGCGGGTACCGTGATTACCGCCTGCGTCACATCCTCGCCCAGAAAGCTCTCCGCCGTGTCCTTCATCTTCTGCAGAATGAAAGCCGAAACCTGGCTGGGGCTGTATTTCTGGCCATCCACCTCAACCCAGGCGTCACCGTTATCACCCTTGGCGATGGTGTAGGGGACCATCTTCTTGTCCTCCTGGGTAACCGGATCATCAAAACGCCGTCCGATCAGGCGCTTGATGGCGTAAAGGGTGTTTTCGGGGTTAGTAACCGCCTGGCGTTTCGCTGGCTGGCCAACCAGGCGCTCGCCTTCGTCGGCGAAGCCTACCATGGAAGGCGTCGTACGAGCGCCTTCAACATTTTCAATGACCTTGGCGTCGGAGCCATCCATCAACGCGATACAGGAATTGGTGGTTCCGAGGTCAATTCCGATGACTTTGCTCATCTCGTCCTCTTTACAATGCGGCAGACGTTCCCGGCCCCAAATACCTGGGCTCCGACTTCGTCCCCTAATGTTGGAGTTGTAACTAAAAGCCCTTTTGAGCGGATATTCGCGGTGTATATAGGCTCGTAAACCCGTATACGCAATGATTGCACACTATCTTTAGGGACTTTTTTTGCCGGTCTGGTTCGTGATTGTGGCGATGACCACGGGTGCCAAAAGTAAGCCATTTTTTAGACATGATCGGAGGTAATCCGGAGGTTTCAAATGAGCACGTCTCTTCGGGACGGCATCGTGCAAACCTATTCGGGGCATTGAGACCCGATCTGGATCAGAGTTCCTGGTCCAGGTTGCCGCCCGACGCGGTTTTCGGCTCGGTTTGGGTTTCGTAGGCGGCCTGGCCCTCACGCGTCGCCGGATCGGCGGAATCCCCTTCGGCGGCGGAATCCTCAGCAGGCGAATCGGCGGCAGATATTTGCGCGTCTTTTGGACCGCCCTTGGTGATACCAACCTTGGCCGCGCGGAGTGTACGCCCGTGCAAAACGTATCCAGGCTCGAGAACCTGGGCGATAGTGCCCGCGGGGGTATCCGTATCCTCAATCTCATACATGGCTTCGTGCAGCATGGGATCGAACTTGGCGCCGAGCGCCTTGATAGGCGTCACGCCGTAGCGCTCGAAGGTGCTCATCAGATCCTTCTGAACCATTTCCACACCGACGAAGAGGTTTTCCAGGTTGGGGTCTTTGACGCGCGCGTCCGCATCGATACTAGCCATGGCGCGGCCCAGGTTATCGGCGACGCCCAGTATGCCTTCGGCGAAATTCTTGATGCCGTACTTGGCTGTATCCTCCTTGTCGCGCTGGGCCCGACGGCGCACGTTTTCGGCCTCCGCCAGAGCGCGCAAGAGTTTGTCATTAAGTTCTACGACCTGTTCTTCTAATACAACGATACGGGCGGCTGCGTCGTCTTCAGCGACCTCGGCCTCCGCGGTGTCATCGTGGCCCCAGGGGGTCTCTTCGGTGGCGTCAGCATCGGTCGCCAGGGCCTCAGCGTCGGCCACCTCGGGGGTTTCGGCAGCTGTCGGCGTGTTGAGGGTTTCCGCCTTCGGCTCGTCCGTGTTCTCAGCTTCCGTCTTGTTGAATTCGTATTCGCTCATCTGAAGGGTCTTCTCCATAATGTCTGACGCGCTCAGCCGATCAACCGGCCAATTAGTTTAGCTGTGTAGTCAACCATGGGAATGATGCGCGCGTAGTTCATGCGCATGGGACCGATGACGCCAATAGCGCCGACGATCTGTTGATTGTTGTTCTGAAAGGAATCGACCACCATCGACACGCCCCCGACATTGAACAGCGTGTTGTCGGCGCCGATAAAAATTTGTACCCCATCCGCCGTATCGGTTAGGGAGAGGAGTTTCAACATCTCTTCCTTCGTTTCCAGAGCCTCAAAAAGCGCGCGGATTCGCTCTAGGTCTGCCATGGCGGTGACGTCCTCAAGGAGGTTCGCCTGGCCACGTACAATCAAGGAAGCATCTGGCGACCCCGCGTCACCAGACCAGATGGCGAGGCCACTTTCGACCACGCGGGTGGTGAGGCCATCCAACTCGGCGCGTGCCGACTCTAATTCGGCGATGATCTCGTCGTAGGCCTCCGCGAGGCTGCGCCCCACCAGGCGCGCACTCAGGTAATTGGACGCTTGAACCAGGCTAGAGGCAGGCAGATTTCCCGGGGTCTGGATGATGCGGTTTTCCACCACACCGTTTTCGGCGACCATTACCACTAAGGCTCGGCCCGGCGACAGGCTAACGAATTCGATATGCTTCAGGGGGCTTTCCGACTTCGGCGCCAGCACTAAGCTGGCGCAGCCTGTCAGTCCGGACAGCGTCGCCGTGGCCTCCTCTAGCAAGCCGTCAACGGTGGCCGACGTGCCGGCGCATCGGCCCTTGATAGCTTCACGCTCCTGGCGCGACAGGTTGCCAATCTCCAAAAGGCCGTCGACAAAGAAGCGCAATCCGACGTCAGTGGGCAGGCGCCCAGCTGACGTGTGTGGCGCGAACAGAAGCCCCGATTCCTCAAGGTCTGCCATGACGTTGCGGATCGTCGCCGGCGATAGTTTCGTCGACAGTTTCCGCGAAAGGGCGCGCGAGCCAATGGGCTCGCCCGTCTCCAC
>CAJWVP010000188.1 GCA_913048145.1 uncultured Rhodospirillaceae bacterium | reverse complement strand
GGCCCCGCCAAGTTCCGGCACCGTCAGCCCCAACTCCTCGGCGCGATCCGCCATCAGCACACCAGCGCCGCCGGATTGGGTGACAATCGCAATGCCGTTGCCTTCAGGAACGTCGCTGTGCACGAAAGCTGATACCAGATCGAGCAAATGCGCTTCGTTCCGAGCCCGGATTACGCCGCGCTGGCGAGCAACACCGTCAAACACCGCATCCTCGCCGGCCATGGAGCCCGTGTGCGACGCCACTGCCCGCGCACCGGCGGCCTTGCGGCCCACCTTCACGGCAACCAACGGCTTACCCATACGCACTGACTTGTCGGCCAGGGCTACCAGTTGATCACCCTCCCGCAGACCTTCTAAATAGGCCGACGCGACACGAATGCGGTCATCTTCCAGGGTGTGGTCGAGCGCCTCCATCAGCGTAATGTCCGCCTGGTTACCTGTATTCACGAAATAACCAATGCCGAGACCCCGACTACGCGCCAGGGCCGCTATACCGGTGCCAAACGCTCCTGACTGGCTGGCGAAGGCAACGGGGCCGGCCTCGGGAGGCAAATCGGCGTATTGGCTGAAGGTGGCGGGCATATGAATGAACGAATTAATAACGCCCAGGTTGTTGGGCCCACAAAGGCGAATGCCATGGGTCATAGCGGTCTCCAAGAGTTCGGCTTCGCGCACCCGCCCTCCCTCACCCATTTCGCCGAAACCAGAGCTGAACAGCACCGCCACCTTGGCGCCCTTGTCACCCAAGTCCGCCACGGCCTGGATTGCGCGGGCTGCCGCGACCACGACAACCGCCAGATCCGGGGGTTCCGGCAACGATGCGATATCCGGATAGCACGTGAGACCGCTGATCTCAGTATATTTGGGGTTCACCGGATAAATGGCCCCTGCATAGCCATCACGCTGCATGAAGTATTGGGGCCGACCGTTAAGTTTATTGGCGTCCGGCGACGCACCGATAATGGCCACGGAACGCGGGTTTAACAGGGCTTCAATGGCGTCTGACATCAGGGACGAGCCTTAACCTAATGAATTGTTTTGCAATGCAAAACAGTGTTTTGAAATTTGACGGGTGATATTTTCGTGTGTCAAAGTCTGTTGTCAAGGGCGCGCAGTTGTGCACCGTGAAACGTGGAACAGATCGGCATGGGATTTCGCAAGAACACGCCATTAGCTCTGGCGGGCAAAGGCGCCGCAGACCGCCAATTCGTGCGGGCTTTAGCGCGCGGTTTAGATATTCTGAAAACCTTCCAAGCGGATGACCGTGGCCTCAGCAACGCCGAACTGGCGGCGCGAACGGGCTTTCCCAAGCCGACCGTGTCGCGCCTGACGTTCACGCTTATGTCGTTGGGCTACCTGCATTTGGACGAAACCACAGGGCGCTACGCCTTGCATCCCCATATTCTATCGCTGGGATTTCCCGTGCTTCGTCAACTCTCTATCCGCGAGGTCGCCCGGCCACTGATGGAAGATCTGGCCAACGGCTGCGCCGCCGCGGTGGCCATGGCGGTCCGTGACGGCGTCAACATGATCGTCATCGAACGGGCCCGTCATCCGACCATGACCCGGGTGCCATTGGATATCGGAGTGGGTCGGGAATTGGCGACAACAGCTGTTGGCCGGGCTCATCTGGCCGGTCTGAGCGTTCCAGAACGCGCCGACCTTCAGGCCGATCTTGAGGCGCATTACGGTCTTCGCTGGCCAGCCATTAACGAGCAGATCGAAAGCAACCTGAACCACTTCAGGCGCCACCGGTTCACCGTTTCAGCCGGCGACTGGGACCCGGATTACAACGCCGTCGGCGTACCGCTTCGGATGCGTGATGGCACTTGCCTCGCCTTCAATTGCGGCGGCTCCAGCAATCTAATTACCACCGACGCATTGCCTGTACTGGGGGACAAACTGGTGACTATGGTCGAGGACCTGGCCCGCGCCCAGGACCTGGACCCACACGGAACATAGCAAAGGGCCCAACACATGAGATCCATAGTATGCGAGAACTGGGGCGGACCAGAAAAACTGGTCCTAAAAGACATTGACCCGCCCCCGCTCAGCGCAGGCCAGGTGCGACTTCAGGTTTCCGTCGCAGCAGTGACCTTTGTCGATCTGCTGATGCCGCGCGGCAAATACCAAATCAAGCCCGACCTACCGTTCACGCCCGGCTCCCACGCTGCGGGCGAGGTCATTGAGGTCGCCGATGGCGTGACCAGCATCAAGGTGGGAGACCGCATATACGGCTTTGCGGCCTGGGGTGCTCTGGCGGACGAGATGATCGTCGATGAAAGTGCATGCTTTGTACTCCCCGATGGCGTCGACAACGAGGTAGGAGCAGCCTACGGCAATGGTTACGCCACGTCCTTTTATGCACTTCGTGATCGCGGCAAATTACAACCGGGCGAGACGCTTCTGGTGCACGGCGCTGGGGGCGGCGTCGGCCTGGCGGCCGTCGACCTGGGCCGCGCCATGGGCGCGCGGGTCATCGCCACGGCGCGTGGTGCCGCGAAGGCCGCTGTACTCAGGACGTACGGGGCAGAAGCAGTCATCGACTATACCCAAGGCCCATTCAAGGATCAGGTTAAGGCACTGACCGATGGCGCCGGTGCAGACGTAATCTATGACCCAGTGGGCGGCGACGTTTTCGACCAGTCGCTTCGCTGCATAAATTGGGATGGACGCCTGCTCGTCATCGGTTTCGCCGGCGGCACCATTCCTCAAGCTCCCGCCAATCTGCCACTTTTGAAAAGTTGCGCCATCGTTGGCGTGTCGCTGGGTGGCTACCGGGAACGTTTTCCCCAGGCCGTCCGTGACATACATGGCACCTTATTGTCGTGGATCGCCGAAAGCCGCATTAAACCCCGCGTCGCCTCACGCTTTCCTGTCGCCAAAACAAAAGAAGCCCTGCAAGCCATGGAAAAACGCGAAACCATCGGCCGCGTAATCGTCACTTTCGATTGAATGAAAGACACCTAACCATGATCACGACGAAGACCAATGGCCCCGTAACAACGCTTGTCCTAGATCGACCGGCCAAACGCAACGCCCTGAACGAGATGATGATCGACAGTCTTGGCAAGGAGATCGCCGCCGTTGAAGCGGATGAAAACTGCCGGGCGCTGGTGATCACCGGCGCCGAAGGGCACTTCGCCGCCGGGCGCGACCTTGGCGACGCAGACGCTTCCACACCCTTGCGCGACGTCATGGCCTACGACGACGCCTACACCGCTGTATTCGAACTGCTGCGCCGGTCGACAAAACCTTCTATCGCCATTGTCCAGGGCTACGCCGTGGCCGGTGGATTCACCCTGGCCATGGGATGCGACTTCGTCATCGCGGACCGGTCGGCCCGGTTCGGGGCGCTTGAGATGCGCGGCGGGTTCCCCGCCGCTGTCAACACGGCCATCCTGTCGCACCTTTGTGGGCCACGCCACGCCATGGAGCTCTTACTGTCGGCGGATATGTTCCCCGCCGACACGCTGTTTCGCATGGGACTAATCAACGAATTGGCCGCGAACGTTAAGGAACTGGCAGAGATTTCGAAACGCAGGATCGACGCCTTGGTCGCGCTGGATCCTATCGCCGTGCGCCTGACCAAGGAAACGGGCCGAACCGCGTCCACCATGCCGCTGGCCGAAGCATTGGTAATGGCGAAGCAACTGAACAGCCTACTGATGACCTCGGGGAAAATCGACGCGGCGGCCAAACAATTTTTAAAATCCCAAAATCCCTAGAATTCGGATTCGGCAAAAATTAACCTTTGATGTAACCGCCGCCACAGTAGATTTGAATAAAATTTCTTAAATTCAACATGTTATAACGAATTTAGGCGTAACGCTTGCGCCCGATTCGTTCGCGGAATATGGTTAACAAACTTCTGTGCCAAACAAAGGGGCCAGGCATGCGCGTACTTCTTGTCGAAGACGACCCGACCACCCAACAAAGTGTGACCATGATGCTAGAATCTGCCGGCATGGTTGTAGATGCTACGGATCTCGGCGAAGACGGATTGGATCTGGGCAAGCTTTACGATTATGACATCATTGTCCTCGACTTAATGCTTCCAGATATGGACGGCATAGACGTGCTGCGCCGACTGCGCGACGCCCGGGTGAAGACGCCGGTACTGATTCTTTCCGGCCTCACCGAATCAGAAAACAAGGTCAAGGGACTGGGCACGGGTGCCGATGATTATCTTACCAAACCGTTCAACAAGGACGAGTTGATTGCTCGAATCCAGGCTATCGTGCGCCGCTCGCAAGGTCATTCGCAGTCGATTATCGATACGGGTCGCCTGGCAGTTAACCTGGATGCGCAGACGGTAGAAGTGGACGGCCACTCCGTCCATTTGACGGGCAAGGAATACGGCATTCTCGAACTTCTTAGCCTGCGTAAGGGCACCACGCTGACCAAGGAAATGTTCCTAAACCATCTCTACGGTGGCATGGATGAGCCGGAGTTGAAGATCATCGACGTGTTCATTTGCAAGCTCCGCAAGAAACTCTCCACGGCCACGGGCGGCGAGAATTACATCCAGACAGTATGGGGTCGCGGCTATGTGCTGCGCGATCCTGAAGAGATCGAAGAGAAGATGCAGGCTAACGCCTGAACCCTGCGTTTTCGACACGGTCAGCAGGCTCACTGGGCCCTACTAGAGAGACTTTTTCTCGGGTGCTAGCGCGGTGATCTTTGAGGGTGCGTCTTGCGGCGCGGCACCCCGGCCAACTACGGCGCGCGATTTGTCGCGAAGGCGACGCGCTGTCGCGTTCGACCATTAATTTTCAGCTCTAAAAGATCTCAGAGAAGGCCAACTTGAGTGAACTTCGCCTGAATAATTTCACTATCGAAGGGCTTCATAATGTATTCATTGGCCCCACACTCGATTGCCTTTTGAAATTGTTTCATGTCAGTTTCCGTGGTGCAGCAAACAACCACGGGCGCATCGCCACCGGACAGTTTCCTTAGTTCGATAAGGAACTCCAGACCGTCCATGACAGGCATATCCCAGTCCAACAAGACGGCATCCGGCAACTGCGCTTTGCAGGCATCCAATGCTTCCCTCCCATCGGCGGCCTCAGAAGTATCAAAGTGCAGCCCTTGGAGTATCTTCCTAGCGACCATACGGATGACTTTGGAGTCTTCAACAATCAGACACGACTTCATGGTTTATCGGAGCGTATTTTCCTATTGGGTTGATCTCATTATTCCCAATCCGCCCGAATTCACATCGAACCATTGATGTGAGCACGGAGTCAGTTGCTTATGCCGATGCTCACTGGGGGTAGCAATAAAAAGCACGCCTTAAAATGCAGGCAATCTTGTCATCGAGCATCATCTTCACCGTAGCTCTCACAAACCTAAGTTTTCCAGCACCGACCCCGAGATAGTTTGTGTTAGTTAGGAATTCAAGGCGTATCAAGCCGGTATCAGGGACGCGTAATCGACCCGGTCCACGGTTTCCGCAGCTTCGATCTGGACACCCTGTCCGTCCGCCAATCGGGCGCCGAAGTAGGACACTACATTCCGCGCTGTTAGGACATCAGGTGAACAGTTCTCGGTCAGCGCATCGAGCGTCCCATCTGGCGCCCGTGCTCCCTGGCCAGTCGCCGATGTCGCAAGGCCAAGTCCTTCCGGATAGCGTCTGACCTGGACCACGACCTTACCGCCTCTTGGCAGGCATTCCTCGGCCATCATGGAGAGGATCATCAAGACCTTAATAGGTCGTGACCCAACGTCCCCCACCGCCATTAATGCATTATCGCTGGGCCACACAAGGGTCGATTTTGAGTCCATAAACCAACCCGCCACCAACATACCAGCGTCCAGCAGCGACAATTCCCCTTGCTTCCCGCCGCCCAGACCAAAAGCAGCGCGGAAGAAATCAAGCCGCCGGGTCAATCGGTCGGCGCTTTGTTTAAGCAAATTGGCGGCATCCTCGTCGCTACCCGGCTCGGCCATGAACTCGATCCCCGTGTTAACAGCGCTGACGGCGCCGACAAGGTCATGGAAGAGACGCGAATTCAACAATTGCGCCGTTTTGAGATCGATTTGCACCCAGC
>CAJWVP010000187.1 GCA_913048145.1 uncultured Rhodospirillaceae bacterium | reverse complement strand
CTGATATACAAAATACTTCTCCACATCCAATCAGCGCATAGGACATGGTTTGCCACAAGACGCTGATTTCTTCCCCCGTTTCAGCGTATGTCGTGCGGATTACATACTCCGTCAGAAGAGCACAGCTCATGGCTAGAACCCCGCACAAAGAACCCAACGCAAATTTATATGACGTTGGTATTCGAACATCTCTCTTGGCTAACGCGGGATACAACTTACTGCCAACCAGATGTCCACAAACCAAAACAGAAATAGCATCAAAATTATTCATCGTGGCAGCATCAATGTAGCCACCCAGTGCACTTTTCATTACAATTCCCTGAACCTTGAAAGTTGTTGCCATTTGGGAATATGCTACATTGAATGGAACGATGAGTGCCGAAATACCAGCGATTGGGAGCATAGATCGAAATGTGTGCGTCGACGACGTTCTTTGATCCTTCAGTGCACCATTACTCATGCTCGCTTTTGTGACAACATATCTTGGCGTCCCAGCTCCAAATATCATCAGCCCTAGACAAAGCATGAACACCGGCGTAAAGTAAGCGACAGTGATATTGCTCTGCGCCAACGTTGAGATCAGAAGTCCACCGCACAAGGCCCCGAAATTGATAGCCATGTAAAATGAAACGTAGTACGATGATATTTGCTGTCTCTGTAGCACTGGATGGAATTGCTTCGCTCCAAATATATTCACCACACTTTTGATGGCGCCAGCCCCAACTGGGTCCGGCCATCAAATTTCGCCATGAAGTATCTACAGGGCAAGGGCTATAGGGTCATCCCCCTTAACCCAGGCCAGGCCGGCAAAGAAATCCTGGGCGAGCCCTGCTACGCCAGCGTTGCCGAAATTCCAGACACCGTCGACATGGTTGACATCTTCCGCAATTCCGAAGCCGCCGGCGCTATCGTCGATGATGTCCTCCCCATCGCGTCGGAGAAGCAGATCAAGGTGATTTGGATGCAGATCGGTATCCGCAACGACAATGCGGCCGCCCGAGCCGAGGCAGCCGGCCTCACGGTGATCATGGACCGTTGTCCGAAGATCGAATACGGGCGGCTGTTCGGAGAACTGAGCTGGAGCGGGGTCAATTCTGGCATCATCACGTCTAAGCGGCGGAAGCTGTCCGCCTGAGCCGGAGGTGCCATGACCGACCCAACCGTCGGAATCCGTATCGACGACCTGCGCGGCCTCGAGGTCGCGGCGGGTGAGTTTCTTTCCGCGCGGTCGCTCTACGTGACCTACGGGCTCAAATACTGCCCCTCTTCGCGAATTATATCGAAGGTCCCTTCAGCGCGTATATGACACTGGAACTGGAACACACATCATGAGCGAGAACAGACGTCTCAACGCGCCACACGAATACGGTTTCGAGACGCGAACCATCCACGCCGGCGCACAGCCCGACCCCGTCACCGGCGCACGCAATACGCCAATCTACCAATCCACCTCCTACGTCTTCGACGACGTTGACCATGCCGCCGATCTGTTCAACCTGCAGACCTTCGGTTTCATGTATTCGCGCCTCACCAACCCCACGGTCTCGGTCCTGGAGGAGCGGATCGCCAACCTGGAAGATGGCCGCGCGGCGGTTTGCGCCTCATCAGGTCACGCGGCACAGTTCCTGGCTTTTTTCACTCTGTTGGAACCAGGCGACGAATTCATCGCGTCGCGCAATCTCTATGGGGGCTCCATCACCCAGTTCGGTGTGAGCTTCAACCGCCTCGGTTGGACCTGCACTTTCGTCGATCCCTTGGACCCAGAAAACTTCAAGAACGCCATCACCCCCAAGACCAAAGCCATCTTCATCGAAGTCCTGGCCAACCCGGGCGGCGTGGTGGTCGATCTGGAAGCTATCGTCTCCATCGCCAAGGACGCAGGCATCCCCCTCATCGTCGACAACACCCTTGCAACGCCTTATCTCTGCCAGCCCTTCCATTGGGGGGCGGACCTGATCGTCCATTCGACGACCAAGTTCCTGTCCGGCCACGGCACGTCCTTGGGCGGGGCCCTTGTAGAATCCGGTAAGTTCGATTGGGCCCAGAACGAGAAATTCCCGACAATGACTGAGCCAGATCCAGCCTATCATGGCCTTACCTTCGCCGAGACCTTTGGCGATTTCGGATTTACTATGAAGGCTCGCGCCGTAGGCCTACGTGACTTCGGTCCCTGCATGTCGCCGCAAAATGCCTTTTACACCATCACCGGCATGGAGACCCTGCATCTCCGTATGGATCGCCATATCGCCAACGCCCAGGCCGTAGCTGAGTTCCTGGATGGCCACCCAGGCGTGGCCTGGGTTTCCTACGCGGGCCTCGCCTCCAGCCCCTACAAGACGCTGGCACAGAAATACATGCCCCGGGGCGCGGGTTCAGTTTTTACCTTCGGCGTGAAAGGCGGTTACGAGGGCGGCGTCAGTCTAGTGCAAAACGTCAACCTTTTTTCGCATCTGGCCAATGTGGGCGACACGCGCTCACTGATCTTGCATCCCGCCTCCACTACCCACCGCCAACTTACCGATGAGCAACGCGCCGGCGCCGGCGCCGGCGCCGATGTGATACGGCTGTCCATCGGCTTGGAAACAGCGGAAGACCTGATCTACGATTTGGATCAGGCATTCGTAGCGGAATAGACCGGACCCGACAGCCATCGCCCCATACCCATACGAGGATCACCATGAACGTACGCAAAACCCTACAAATTGTAGAAACCATCAATACGGACGCGCACGGCGCGGCCTGCGATCCAATCACCCGCGTGGCCGCCCTGGCCGTTATCCGCAATCCCTTCGCGGGGAAGCTAGTCGAAGACCTGTCTGCGCTGTTCGACATGGGTGGGCAATTGGGCGAACAGCTCATGGACGACGCGGTGCGGATGCTGGCCAACGCGCCAGTCAGTTATGGCAAAGCAGCCATCGTTGGGATTGCCGGCGATATGGAACAAGGCGGCGCCATGATCCACCCAAAGCTAGGCAAACCCATGCGCGCCGCCGTCGGCGGCGGCGACGCGCTGATCCCATCAAACGCCAAGCTGGCGGCCTTGGGCACACCCATCGATCTGCCATTGGGCCACAAAGATGAGGTCTGGTCCTTCGATCATTTCGACACCATGACCGTGATGGTCGCCGATGCGCCCCGGCCGGATGAGATCGTTCTCTGCATGGCCGTCGCCGACGGGGGGCGGCCAAACCCCCGGGTAGGCAGCGGGCCAATTACGGATTGAGGGCGCTCAGATGGTTCGCTGTACACATTCCGGATGCGGTTTAAGCAAGTGTTTGCAGGACAGGAGGTCCCGCATGCTGAGCTACATCCAGATTGGCTCCAACGATATCACGCTCTAGGGGCGGGTTTACGCCGCCATCCTAATCGCACTCGGCAATAGAAAGCAGGACGTGTCGAACAGCGTTCAATTCAGCTTTCTAGATCCGCCCAGCCAACCCCGCGGCCCTGCCGCGATCTAAGCGGGAAAGTCCAACGACGGGAAAGAGACATCGATAGACAACCGCTAGACGCATCGGGCCTCAAGGTTTACAGACACATGGACGCGACAATGCCCGACTACCGCATCGCCCCGCCAAACTGCTGTTTGATGTGCGAGGCGCGCTTGATGCAATCCGTTGAGCCCGCCAGTATCGCGCTCTTCATCGTTATGCGTAGTTCGACACCTCGATCAAATTGCCGTCTGGATCCCGGAAGTACACCGAGTTGATCGGGCCTGTGGCGCCGGTCTTTGGGCTAGGCCCTTCAATAACCTCCACTCCTTCCGCATTGAGGTGTGCGATCACGTCCTCGATAGGCACGGCGGCGATGAAGCAGAGATCACCGGAGCCAGGCATGGGCGTCACCGCCTTCGGATCATACTCGTTGCCGACCGGGTGCAGATTGATCTTCTGGCGACCAAAAGCGAGTGCTGTGCGACCACCGGCAAAGGTGACCCTTTCCATGCCCAAAACGCGGGCGTAGAAGTCGCAGGTAGCGTCGATGTCGACGACGGTGAGAACGAGGTGATCCAAACGATCGATGGTGATGCCGGTCATGCGGAAGCCTCTCTTGGTGGAAGTTACTCGGCGGGTTGAGGGATGGCAGAAATCGATTCGCTCGGCAGTAGCAATGCTGCCACGGCGCCAATGGCAGCCAGGCCACCCAGAACCACGAACAACCAGAAGAAGCCGCCCGTGAGATCGAACATGAAACCCTCCAGCAGGACACCCAGGCTGGAGATGCCGATAGCGACGACAAACTTCAACCCAAAGATCAGGCCGCGCCGGCTAAAGGGGGTGTAGCGCGCGATGAGGATGTTCTCGGCCGGTTGGGTAGCCGTGTTGAGACCGGTCATGACGATAGCAATCAAGACGATGGTCGGCCCGTCAAACATACCGAAGGCCATAAGGATAGGCACTTGCAGCAAATACCCGATGAGGTATACCCGTCGTGCTGAGAATTTATCTGCGCAGCGCCCGCCGATGATCTGCAGGACCGTGGCGCAGGTGTAGACTAGGCCGATTAGGTAGGAAACCATGAGCACCCCGTCCCCATTGGCGCCAAAATCCAACGCGAAGGCCTTGGGCAGCGCCGGGTTAGTGGCGTTGTAGATGAGCCCGCCGCAGGCTAGGGTCACCACGAGGATCGTGTAAACTCGCACAGTCTCGCCTCGCGTCGATGGCGGCGGCGGCGGTTTGCGATCAGCCTTGCTTTCGATGATCACGCCCTTGATCAGCAACCCAGTAAACACCAACCCGGTCACGATCACGACGATGCCCGGAAGAATATAAGCCGAGCGCCAGCCATAGAGGTGCACGAGCCAGCCGGCCATCACCGCGGCGGCCGCCGTCCCTAAGGAGCCAAAGATGCCGTTGACGCCCAAGACGGTGCCCGTGTTCACCGATTCTCGAACCAGCCAGGCAATGCCCACCGGATGATAGATGGAGGCGAATAACCCGGTCATGGCCAGCCAGAAACCGAGCGCCAACGGGCTTTCCACCATACCGCACATGATCATAGCCGCGCCGGTACCGACATAGAAGATCGCCATCATGCCAGTCGCCGTCCATCGGTCAGCCAGCCAGCCGGCCAACGGCGCGGCTAGGCCGAATAACAAGTTACCGACGAAGATCAGGGCCACCGTCTCCCCGTGGCTCAGGCCAAATTCGTCCTCCAGCGCTAGCGGCACGAGGGTAAAGAAGATCGGCGTGAACAGGTGCGCGTAGGTATGCCCAATGCACGAGAAACCCATGGAAAACTGAGCGGAGCGTTCCTGTTTGGGCGTGCGCGGCGCAATGGTTGTGTTCATTGGGCGTCCAGTCTCTATGAACGCCCCACATTAGGGATGCGGCGTGGGCCTTACAAGGACGCGGCCATGAGACGGGACATGGCGGTTCGGTAAGCCGCGGCGATCTGGTCTTCCGCCGCGTGCCGGCCACCACGAATAACCCATCGCCCGCCACAGAGGACATGCCGGACGGGATTAGCGTTGCCGCTAAAGATCAAGGCATCAACCAGTGTGTCACCGCTTCTACCAAAGAGCTGCGGATGATCCGGATCAAGGACCACAAGATCGGCGCGTTTCCCGGTTGCGATAGCGCCGATGGGTCGCCCAAGCGCCTCCGCACCGCCCGCTAGCGCATCGGCAAACAGTCGCGCGCCAGTGGACCCGCCCGTGCCGGAGGCGGCGATGTTGCGGGTTCGGCTGATCAGACGCTGGCCATATTCCAGCCAGCGGAGCTCTTCCAACGGGCTGACGGACACATGGCTATCCGACCCGACACCCCAGGCACCACCGGCGTCCAGGTAGTCAGGGAATGGAAACAGGCCGTCGCCCAGGTTGCCCTCGGTGGTTAGACACAACCCGGCCACGGCGCCTGACCGGGCAAGACCGCTAACTTCGCCAGCGTCCAGATGGGTGGCGTGGACAAGGCACCAGCGCTCATCCACGTCGGCGTTGTCCAATAACCAGGCCACGGGACGGGCCCCAGCGTACGCCACGTGGTGGTCAACATCCTTCACCTGTTCGGCCGCGTGAATATGAATGGGGCCATCTGGCGCCAGGTCCTTAAACCCGTCAAGAGCCGCGACCAAGGGCGCGGCGGGA
>CAJWVP010000186.1 GCA_913048145.1 uncultured Rhodospirillaceae bacterium | reverse complement strand
CCAATCATCAACCGTGTCCGTGCCACCTTTTTGGCGTGGAGTCGGCCCGACTATTATGACGTAGAGTGAGCGAAGCAGAGCCGAAGTATTGCACTGAAGGGGTATAGCTCAGTTGGTAGAGCGGCGGTCTCCAAAACCGCAGGTCCCGGGTTCGAACCCTGGTGCCCCTGCCAATTCACTCCTTCGCTCTTGGATTTGACGGCGCTGTAGCAGGAAACAAATTTATGGCCAAAGCCAATCCCGCACAATTCGTCCAACAGGTTCGTCAGGAGGCGGCCAAGGTGACTTGGCCATCGCGCAAGGAAACGAGCATTTCGACCGTTATGGTGTTCGTGTTCGTTTTCATATCTGCGTTGTTCTTTATGCTGGTCGATTGGCTTTTGCAGATAGGGGTCCGGGGCATCCTCGGACTAGGGGGATAGACCAATGGCCATGCGCTGGTACGTCATTCATGCCTATTCAGGCTTTGAGAAAAAGGTCGCCCAATCCATTGAAGAACAAGCGCGCCAATTGGGCATGGAAGACTTGGTCGATCAGGTAATGGTGCCTACCGAGGAAGTCGTAGAAATGCGCCGCGGTGCCAAGGTGAATTCTGAACGGAAATTCTTCCCAGGCTACGTCTTGATTCGCATGGAACTGACGGACGAGACCTGGCACCTTGTGAAGAACACGTCAAAGGTAACGGATTTCCTTGGTGGCCAGGGACGGCCGTCGCCTATTACCGATAAGGAAGCCGAACGCATCCTGTTCCAGGTGCAAGAGGGGGTCGAACGGCCGAAGCCGTCCGTCACCTTCGAAATCGGCGAGCAGGTCCGTGTTTGCGACGGTCCATTCAACTCCTTTAATGGTCTGGTTGAGGATGTGGACGATGAGCGCAGTCGACTGAAAGTGGCGGTGTCCATATTTGGGCGCGCCACACCTGTCGAACTCGAGTATTCGCAGGTAGAGAAACTCTAAAAATACGCCGGCATCCGCCGGCCCGTGTGGGAGGCCACGCCATCGGTCGCACCACGCACTCAGAAGGATCGCTCCGACGATCGAATGAAATCTTAGACTGAGGAAAGAGTATGGCAAAGAAAGTTTCAGGTTATATCAAGTTGCAGGTACCATCAGGGCAAGCCAACCCGTCGCCGCCGATCGGTCCCGCCCTGGGTCAGGCCGGTTTGAATATCATGGAATTCTGTAAGGCCTTCAATGCAGCGACACAGAACATGGAGCAGGGTATTCCGATCCCGACCGTGATCACGGCCTATGCTGACCGAACCTTTTCCTTCGTTACAAAGACGCCCCCAGCCAGCTACTACCTGAAGAAAGCAGCCGGCTTGTCGAAGGCTGCCTCGAATCCGGGTAAGGAAGTTGTAGGCTCGGTGAGCTTAAATCAGGTTCGTGAAATCGTTGAGTTAAAAAAAGCCGACCTCAACACTTCGGACTTGGACCAAGCCTGCAAGATGATCATCGGCTCTGCCCGCTCTATGGGCATCGAAGTGGAGGGCGCATAATGGCTTCCAAGGGAAAACGTTTGCAGAAGGTCGCAGAGAAATACGATCGCGATTCATTCTACGCCGTTGGCGATGCAGTCAAAATCGTTAAGGATGCCGCCGCCGACACAAAATTCGATGAAACCGTTGAAATCGCCATGAACTTAGGTGTCGACTCGCGTCATTCGGACCAGATGGTCCGCGGCACCGTGTCTTTGCCACACGGCACTGGTAAATCGCTGCGTGTCGCCGTGTTCGCTAAGGACGCCAAGGCCGAAGAAGCCAAGGAAGCTGGCGCCGATCTGGTCGGCGCCGATGACCTGGCCGAATTGGTGCAGAAGGGTCAAATTGATTTCGATCGCTGCATCGCCACGCCGGATATGATGGCCGTGGTCGGTAAGCTGGGCAAGATCCTCGGCCCGAAAGGCATGATGCCGAACCCCAAACTTGGCACGGTGACCCCCGACGTAAAGGGCGCGATCCAGGCAGCAAAAGCCGGTCAGATCGAATTCCGCGTTGAAAAACAAGGGATCGTTCATGCTGGTGTTGGTAAGGCCAGCTTCAGCGAAGAAGCGCTTCAAGAGAACGTCACGGCTTTCGTCTACGCAATCATGAAAGCCAAGCCATCAGGTGCCAAGGGGACCTACTTAAAGAAGGCGAGCATTTCGTCGACCATGGGTCCTGGGGTAAAGCTTGATATTTCCGGGCTGAGCGGGTAAGTCGCAACCTGGAATTACAGAATTTCCGGTGCCATAAGTGGCGCCGGATGAGGGATACGGAAGTTGCGTATCCCACCTGTCCGAGACCGTAGGCATCCCAAACCGCTAGTCGGTGGGGGTTTAAAGGGATTTCCCGCCTGCAGAGACAGTGTTGAAAACCGTTTTCGGCCACAGCGCCACGAACGGCTTGAACTGCTGCACTGGACGGGCTGAACGGTTCTTTTGAGTCAGCCAGCGGTTGGTTCCAAGGGGATCATAGGTGCATCGGCGTTTCCGTCATGGTGGCGGTGGCGTCAAAACTGGAGACGATCAGTGGACCGTAAGCAGAAAGAAGAGCTGGTCGCCAAACTCAATAAAACGTTCGACGAGACCGAAATGGTTGTCGTGACCCATTATTCTGGGTTGACGGTGGCAGAAATTACTGATCTCCGAGACCGTATTCGTGAGTCCGGCGCCAAGTTCAAAGTGACGAAGAACCGGCTCACCCGTCTCGCCCTGAAAAACACGAAGTTCGAAGGCATTAGCGACCTCTTCACCGGACCTACGGCAATCGCTTATTCAAACGATCCGGTGGCGGCCGCGAAGGTCAGTGTCGAGTTCTCCAAAAAGAACGAAAAATTGATCGTTCTTGGCGGCGCACTTGGCTCAGAGAAGCTGGACGTTGATGGCGTCAAGGCGTTGGCGACGTTGCCGTCCCTCGACGAACTACGTGGAAAGATTGTGGGTCTTCTGCAGGCGCCAGCCTCGAAAATCGCCCAGGTGTTGCAAGCACCTAGCGGTCAAGTGGCGCGCGTCATAAGTGCTTACAGCGAACAAGGGGAGAAGGCGGCCTGAGCCGCTGTTTCCAGGACACAGTTCTAGCCAAAGGAGTGTAAAATGGCTGATCTTGAAAAACTTGCTGATGAACTTTCGAACCTGACCGTGATGGAAGCGGCCGACCTGTCCAAGCTTCTCGAAGAAAAATGGGGCGTGACAGCCGCTTCGCCGGTGGCCGTGGCAGCCGCGCCGGGTGCGGCGAGCGGCGACGCCGGTGGCGACGCCGAAGAAAAAGATGAATTTGACATCATTCTCGCTTCCGTAGGGGAAAAGAAGATCAACGTCATTAAGGAAGTCCGCACGATCACGGGGCTTGGTCTTAAAGAAGCCAAGGAACTGGTCGAAGGTGCTCCTAAGCCGGTCAAGGAAGGTGCAAAGAAGGACGAGGCCGAAGAGATCAAGAAGAAACTTGAAGAAGCTGGCGCAACTGTTGAGCTCAAATAAGGCGACCAGTCCGCCCTGTGGGTATCGGCGTTGGGCGGCTGTTTAAAGCGTTTTTGGGGTCCGGTTTTTTCTAAATCGGCCCCCCGATACTCTACATAGTATTCGCTCGGATAGACCTTACCGGGGTCGAGAACGCGGATGCGCAGGCCACACCGGGGCGCCGGAAAAGCGATCTGCTTGGATCGTCAGTATGGGCGCTTTACAGAAACATAAAGGCTCCCCCGCAAAAATGCGGTGTTTGAACGGGGATCGAGCCTCCCATAGGAAATGTTAGGGAACTGTAATGGCGAACACCTTTACGGGCCGGAAGCGCGTACGTAAACACTTTGGCCGTCTGTCTGAGACGGTCGAAATGCCCAATTTAATCGAGGTCCAGAAAACCTCCTACGAGACATTCCTTCAGCGCGAAGTCGCACAGAAAAACCGGACTGATACGGGTCTGCAGGAAGTCTTCAAGTCGGTTTTCCCGATTAAAGATTTCTCGGAACGTGGCACCTTGGAATTTGTCAACTACGAATTCGAGGAACCCAAGTACGATGTCGAGGAATGCCAGCAACGCGGCATGACCTACGCTGCCCCGCTCAAAGTGACGCTGCGGCTTGTTGTATGGGACATTGACGAGGAAACACAGGCGCGATCCATTCGCGACGTCAAGGAACAGGACGTCTACATGGGCGACATGCCGCTGATGACGTCTAACGGGACTTTCGTCGTCAACGGCACCGAACGTGTCATCGTTTCTCAGATGCACCGTTCACCCGGCGTGTTTTTCGATCACGACAAGGGCAAGACCCATTCGTCGGGCAAATTCCTGTTTGCCGCGCGCATTATCCCCTACCGCGGCTCGTGGCTGGATTTCGAATTTGACGCCAAGGATCTGGTCTACGTCCGTATCGACCGCCGCCGGAAGCTGCCGGTAACGACGTTACTGCTTGCGCTCGACGATGAGGACACTGCCAAGAAACGCGCTGCCGCCGAAGCCAAAGGCAAGGAACTCGAGACTGATGAGATCAACGGCATGTCGCCGGAGGACATTCTGCGTTACTTCTACGACACGGTGCCGTTCGCCAAGGTAAAGCGCGGATGGAAAACGCCGTTCGAGGCAGATCGCCTGCGCGGCACGAAGTTATCGCATGACCTTGTCAACGCAAAGACTGGCCGCACTGTTGCCGACGAGGGCACTAAAATGACGCCGCGTCTGTTGCGTCAAATGAGCGAGAAGCTGGATGAAGTCTTGGTTCCGGACGAAGACCTCATCGGACGCTACATCGCCAAGGACGTGATCGACGACAAGACTGGCCTGATTTACGTAGAAGCCGGGGACGAGATTACTGAGGAGCTTCTAGAAACCCTCGGCGAAGCCGGGATCGAGGAAATCGACACCCTCGCCATTGACCACGTCAACGTCGGTCCCTACATCCGCAACACCCTGGCCGTCGACAAGAACGCAGCCCGTCATGAGGCGCTGATCGACATCTATCGTGTCATGCGCCCGGGTGAACCGCCAACGTTGGAGACGGCAGAAGGCTTATTCAAGAGCCTGATCTTCGATTCCGAACGTTACGACCTGTCGGCGGTCGGCCGGGTGAAAATGAACGCGCGCCTTGGTTTTGAAACGGAAGATTCGCTTCGGGTTCTCCGCAAGGAAGATATCCTCGAAGTCGTCCGCACCATGGTCGAGATGAAAGACGGCCGTGGCGACATCGACGACATCGACCACTTGGGTAATCGCCGAGTGCGCTCAGTCGGAGAGTTGATGGAGAACCAGTACCGGGTCGGCCTTTTGCGCATGGAACGCGCCATTCGCGAACGCATGAGCTCGGTGGACATCGACACGGTCATGCCCCACGATCTGATCAATGCCAAGCCGGCCGCTGCCGCGGTCCGGGAATTCTTTGGCTCCTCGCAGCTCAGCCAGTTCATGGATCAGACTAACCCACTGTCGGAAATCACCCACAAGCGGCGCTTGTCGGCCTTGGGCCCAGGCGGTTTGACACGCGAGAGGGCAGGCTTCGAAGTTCGCGACGTGCACCCAACTCACTACGGCCGGATCTGCCCGATTGAGACGCCGGAAGGACCAAACATCGGCCTGATCAACTCGCTCGCAACCTTCGCGCGAGTAAACCAGTACGGCTTTATTGAAACGCCTTATCGGAAGGTCGTCGACGGCAAGGTTACCGATGAAGTCATTTACCTCTCGGCCATGGAAGAAGGGCGCTACACTATCGCCCAGGCGAACGAACCCATCGACGCCAAGTTTAAATTCGTCAACGACCTAGTGTCGTCGCGCAAGGGCGGTGAGTTCGTAATGTCCATGCAGAGTGATATCGAATTCATTGATGTTTCGCCGAAGCAATTGGTTTCCGTTGCCACGGCACTCATACCATTCCTGGAAAATGACGATGCCAACCGGGCTTTGATGGGATCGAACATGATGCGCCAAGCGGTGCCGCTGATCCGTTCAGAAGCGCCGTTGGTCGGTACCGGCATGGAGGGCCCAGTGGCACGCGATTCTGGCGCTACGGTCGTGGCCCGACGCGGCGGTGTCATCGACCAAGTGGACGCCACTCGTATCGTTGTCCGTGTCACGAACGAGGACACGGCGCATGCGGACACCGGCGTCGACATCTACAACCTGCGTAAGTTCCAGCGTTCGAACCAAAACACCTATCTACATC
>CAJWVP010000185.1 GCA_913048145.1 uncultured Rhodospirillaceae bacterium | reverse complement strand
CCAGTAATCTTTTTCAAATATTGAATTTTTTTGTGAGGCGGAACGACATTCGTTAACAGAGTCCAAGAACCTTGCCCTCCCCGGAGTGTGATAGCGAATCATCAACTTGCAATTGAAGGGTCGAATCGTGACGCAGGCTCAACAACCCCAAGGCTACTACCTAACCACTGCTGAGATCACGTATCGTCGTCCCAATATTTCAGATTTTCTGCAGAATTACATCTTGCAGGACCACGACATAGCGTCTCAATTTCCGTTTCTGCGCCAGTTCCTGCATTTGTAGGAAACCAACCTAGACCGCCAACTGCATTCGGTCCGTGTCACCCCTACCAAACTCATTCGCTCCTGCAAGTTCCAGATTGGCGACAGCGGGGTGCGTCTTCACCAGACCGGTCTCTTGGGCCGTCCTGTAAGGGCGTGGCGACTGGTTCTCCAGGATTGTAAATATCTAATTCTGCAACACTTTTAGTTCATCTGATTATACCGCATAATTCCATAGATTTATGGGTGTGATGACTTTTGTCACCTATAGACGGCCGATCGGGATTTCGCTACGCTTCGATCAACACAAGAACGAACCGAACCTAAGGAGCATCATTTTCATGTCATTTGCTAACACCCAACGCCTGACCACGGCAGGCGCGAAAACCATGCTCGCTGCCGCCATCGCCAAGTCGGAAGAGTTCGGTATCGCGGCGACAATCGCCATCGTGGATGCAGGCGGCCATATGGTTGTGCTGGAACGCATGGACGGCGGCCGTTTCCATACCGTGCATTCGTCCACCACCAAGGCCGTGACGGCGGCGTCGAACAAACGCCCAACAACCACCCGCGGCGCCCAAGGACAGGAATTGGACACTCTGCATGCCATCGGATTGTCCCTTGCGGCGGGGGCAAACCGCTGGACCGCCATGGAAGGAGGATTTCCGATCATCGTCGGCGGCGAATGCCTGGGCGGGATCGGCGTCAGCGGCGGCGACTGGCAACAGGACGAGGATATCGCGAAGGCGGCCGTCGAAGCAGTAGGGGTCAAGCTCTGAGTAAGAGCCTAAATTACCAAGAAAATCACACAAAATAGGAGGAACCACGATGAAGACACTCAACACAGTGATGGCCGGAGCAGTTGCCTTCGGTCTTGTCGCGACGGCGGCGCCAGCGAAGGCTTTTCCAAACGGCCCCATCGAATTCACTATTCCCTTCGGGGCCGGCGGCGGCGCCGACATTGAAGGCCGACTTCTAGCCAAGGAAATGGCTAAGGTCCTGGGTGTTCCGCTGGCACCCGTGAACAAACCTGGCGGCGGCGGTGCGATCACTTATACCTACATCACCAATTCCAAGCCAGACGGCCATGTCCTTGGTTGGAACTCTACCTCAGTCCTGACGACTACGAACCTCGGCAACACGACCTTCGATTACGACGCCATGGACCACATTGGCCGGGTCGAATACCAACCGCAACCCTTCGTGGTGCGGGCAGACGCCAAATGGAACAGCTTCAAGGAATTCGTCGCAGCCTGTAAGGCCGCGCCAGGGAAGTTGAAGATAGCAAACTCAGGCACCGGCAGTTCCACCCACACTGCGGCGATCATGCTGATGAACGCGGCGGGCTGCGACGTCATCCATCTGCCGAAGGGGATCAAAGGCCGCAACAAGTCCGTTCTTAACGGCGAAGCCCACGCGATGATCGCGCCGTTGACAGGTGCCGTGCGTTTAACCAAGGCCAAGAAGCTAAAAATTCTCCTGATGCCCACTGCCACCCGGAGCCCGTTATTCCCGGATGTGCCGACGGCCAAAGAACTCGGCTATGACGTGGAGCTGGATCTGTTCCGGGGACTATCAGTTCCAAAAGGCACGCCCAACGATGTGAAGATTAAGCTTGCGGACGCCATGACCAAGGCGGCAAAGTCTGATGCTTTCATGGCGCTGGCAAAGAAAAAGGGGTTCACGGTAGCGCCGATGGGCCACAAGGAGTTCTCGGCATTCCTGGCCGCTGAAGACGCTAAAGTGAAGAAGATTTTCAAGAGCGCTGGTCTATACCGTTCGAAAAAGCCGAAATAAGCCCATAGGACGGTCCGCTGCAATCGGCGGGCCGTCGTTCCTTATCGACCAACGAGACCCTAAAATGCGACGGAAAAACATCATTGCCGCCCTGGTCTTGATCGTTTTCGCGGCCGGCTATGGTGTGCTGACGGCTGGCTTGCCATTGCGTACCTTGCCGAACACTCCAGACCCGTCTTTCTTCCCTTGGATCAACATGGCGATCATCCTGATCCTGTGCTTTTGTTTGCTGTTTCACAGCCTACGTCAACCCAAGGAAACGACGCCCAACCCGGACGCAGAGGAGCGCAATCGGATCATAACCGCTATGGGTATCTTCATAGTCTATCTAGCCACCCTGCCGACACTGGGCTTCATTATGGCAACGGCACCTTTCTTCGCCGCCATGATGGTACTGTTTGGCGAACGCCGGCCGGTCTATGTGGGTACCGGCACGATTGCCGTCACGGCGGCGCTTTACCTCTTGTTCCGGCACGGGTTCGGGGTCTTTTTGCCACGCGGGTTATTGGCGGGGTTCGTCGCATGAGTCCCGACGCGCTCTCCGGCCTGAGCCAGGCCAGCAGCTTTCTGCCATTGATTTCGACGTGCATAGGCGTCTTCGTCGGCTTGGTGGTGGGTATGATCCCAGGCATGACCATTTCGACGGGGATCATCATCGTCCTGCCCGTGACCTTTGTGCTACCCGCAGATATCGCCATCGCGCTGTTGTTAGGTCTCTATGTTGGCGGTATGACCGGCGGCAGTTTCTCCGCCGTTCTATTAAACATTCCCGGCACCCCGTCGGCTTCAGCAACCGCCATGGACGGCTTCACAATGGCAGCCAAGGGCGAGGCGGGCAGGGCGCTGGGCATTGCTATCACGGCGAGTTTCATCGGCGGCTTATTCAGTTTCCTCTGTCTATTCTTCATCGCGCCACTTTTGGCCGACGTGGCCCTGGAGTTCCGAACAGAGGATATGTTCTCCCTTGTCTTCTTCGGGCTCACGATTATTTGCAGTTTCGCCGCCAAATCCCTCGTCAAGGGCCTGTTGTCGGCGGCCTTGGGTCTGGCCCTGGTAACGATCGGCCAAGACCCGGTCATGGGCACATCCCGCTTCACCTTCGGAGAGGCGAACCTGATGGCCGGCGTACATTTCCTGACTGCCATGATCGGCCTGTTCGCAATCCCGCAGTTGGTCGACAACCTGCGTGCAAGCAATGCCGGCAAGCAGGCGCAGGCCAAACTCACCTCGATTCTGCCGAAGGTGTCCGATCTGAAAGCCATTCGCTTACCTGTGTGTATCGGCTCGTTTACCGGCTCGTTCCTAGGCATCCTGCCCGGCGCCGGCGGTCCCATTGCCGCATTCATCAGCTATGACTACGCCCGCAAGGCTTCAAAGAAGCCAGAACAGTTCGGGGAGGGTTGTGCCGAGGGCGTCGCCGCGCCGGAATCGGCCAACAACGCAGTCACTGGCGGTGCCTTGATCCCCATGATGACACTAGGTATTCCGGGCGACCCGGTGACCGCGATCCTAATCGGCGCACTCACGATCCACGGCCTGGCACCAGGACCGCTGTTGTTCCTGGAGCGGGGGGACTTCGCCTACGGCCTCATTTGGTCATTCTTCTGGGCCAATATCTTCAACTTCATCATCGCTATCCTAGGGCTCCGTATTCTGGTTAAGCTTCTGGCGACGCCGCGTGCGCTCCTCATGCCAACCGTTGCGGTGTTGTGCGTCATCGGCAGCTATGCACTCCGCAACAACTTTTTCGATGTCTATGTAATGTTGTTTTTTGGTTTCGTTGGCTTGGCCATGCGCTGGCTCGACATGCCGGTGGTGCCCATGCTGCTTGCCCTGGTGTTGGGCCGATCCCTGGAAGAGAATTTGCGGGTCGCGCTAACATCGTCGAAAGGCGATATTTCCATCTTCTTTACCTCGCCGATCAGCCTGACGTTCCTATGTCTGGCGGCGCTATCCATATACTGGTCGCTGCGTTCCACGCGGAACAAGGTCGATCCATATCAAAAGGAGCCCGGTTGATGTCCCAATCCCCGTTCAAAGTTGCGTCCATTGGCATCGGCTGGTGGTCGGATGTGCTTGCGGACGCCGCTGGCCGCACCGACGGCCGTGTCGAAGTCGTTTCGTGTTACACTCGATCGGAAGACAAACGCGTCGCCTTCGCAGAAAAATACGGGTGCGAAGCGGCCGGCAGCTTTGAGGACATCCTCGCGGATGACAATGTGGAAGGTATCATTAACACCACGCCAAACCACGTACACCTGGAAACCACGGCGGCGGCCGCAAAAGCCGGTAAGCATATTTTCCTGGACAAACCCATCGCCAACACGATCGGTGAGGCCCGCGCCATCACCGCGGTCTGCCAGAATGAAGGCGTAACCCTCAGCGTCGGCTATCAGCGTCGGCGGGAGGGACAGTTCCTCTGGATACGTGACAAGATTGCCGCCGGCGACTTCGGCGTCATGGTCAATGCGGAAGCTAACATCAGCCGCGACCGCGCCGGTCAATTCGAGCCTGGCCACTGGCGTTACACGGCCGAGGGCATGCCGGGTGGCGTCATGCTGCAGATCGGTCTCCACTACGTAGACGTCTTGATGATGCTCTTGGGACCGATCAAGTCGGTTTCGGGCATGGCTTCGCAATTGGTTTTGCCGGGCGACAACCCAGATGTGGGCTCACTTCTCATGACCCATGAGAACGGCGCTATTTCATCGCTCAATACCTGCTACGCGTCGGCGTCCGAATATTACGTCATGAACATCTACGGTAAAAAGATGAGCGCCTACTATAACCTGTTCGACGGGCTACGCGCCCTAAACCAGGGGCATAACGAGCAATACCAGGTCAGTGTCGACAAGGTCGACACCCTTGCCGAACAACTCATCGAATGGGCCGACGCGGCGGAAGGCGGTGCCAATCCGGAAGTGGGCGGCGATAGCGCCACGGAAAGCCTCGCCGTGATCAAGGCCGGCATCAAATCCGTGACCGAAGGCAGGCACGTCGATGTGGCGGAGGTTCTGGCCGAGAACGGTTAGGATTTAGGGCGTAAATTGGAAGCCAATGAAGGCCATGTCGCCGCGCCGCGACATGGTTGAAAAGGCCGGAATGTGACACGTACGTACGACCATTTTAGGCCATCCTAGGCCATCCTAGGCCATCCTAGGCCATGCTAGGCCATCCTAGGCCATCCTTAGGCCATCCCGGCCATCCTAGGCCATCCTAGGCCACATCCGGCCATCCTAGGCTGTTTCCAATCCCATAGCAGCCGCTGAAGGCAACGGATGCGGGGCAGAAGGTGGGAACACAAGATTGCGACTCTAGTGGTCCGTACCAGCTAGTTGTGTGCCCCGCAAACAACCGCCAGACCTCTCTGCGTGAAATATAGCGCCGCGTTCGACACCATGCGACCGGGACGCGAGGTTTCTCTGGTGATCTAGTGCTGCATCAAGAGCTGATCGATGCTGAAATCAACGCCAAAACCGTATTCCACCAATGTCAATCCGCCGATGGCCAAGGCCAGACCGCCAAACGCCATCGCCACCCGAGCTTATTGACCCCAGCACGAACCGGGCCAAGCGCGGTGTTGTAAAGCCTGGGTAAGAAGAAAAGCCGGCGAGACCTGGATCAGGGTCTGATTGCGAGTATACCAGCCAAACAGGGCCATCAGATCGAGTGACATGAGGATCACGAAGGAGACTACCGCAGCCGAGTGTGATAAATTGAGTGTCCCGGATCTTCAATCATGCGTGGGTGGCCACTTATCCCGTCAGCATCAATTTAGTCGGTTGCCCTGTTAAGCGCGCGTACGGATAGCGGTCCCCACTATAAAATGGAATGATGTTGTCAACCCATTGAACAGCCTCCAACGCCAATCCTTGCCCCGGCTTGCAATCGAGCGTAAGGTCCGCCCTTCAGGCTTGGGACGCTGTGGTTTCGAGCATTTACTCAGGAGTAGATCGATGTTCGAGGGCTCTCTACCCGCCCTAATCACGCCGTTCAAGGACGGTTCGGTCGACGAGGACGGTTTCCGCGCCTTCGTCGAATGGCAAATCGAGGAAGGATCGGACGGTCTAGTGCCCTGTGGCACCACCGGTGAGTCTCCGACACTCAGCCACGCCGAACACATGAAAG
>CAJWVP010000184.1 GCA_913048145.1 uncultured Rhodospirillaceae bacterium | reverse complement strand
GAGGGCGATGACTTCGCCGGTCTTTGGTTGATTGTCATCGTCGTTGTCGTCCGTCACGGCTTGTTCCTCAATCGCCTCATAATAATCCCCTTCTGTGTCGCCGCCCAGTTTAGGCAGGTCTTCATCATCCATGGAGATAGTTTTTAGCTGCAAGCCAAAATTCACCGACGGATCGGCGAAGGAGGTGATGGCGGCGTAGGGAATCACCAGTTGCTCCGGCTTGCTATTAAACCGCAGGGTGACGGCGAAACCCTCTGCGTCGACAATTAGGTTCTCGAACTGGTGTTGGACGACAATGGTCATCTCATCCGGATGCTCGGCCCGCAGATAGGACGGGATCTCGACACCGTCGTCACCAGTCTTGAAGGTGATGTAGAAATGATGATCACCGGGCAGCCCGTGCTCGGTCGCCAAGGCCAGCGCACGCTCAATGACGCGGCGCAGCGCCTCTTCAATCCATACGTCGTAACAGAGTTGTTCTGAATCCATGATCCCGTTCTACCCCGGAACGGCCAGCGTGGCCAGACCCGAGGTGTAAAGGTGCGTTAGGCAGCGCTTGTGGGCCTTAGACTATGATTAACGTGCTCTATTCGGCTTTGCACTTGAGCAATTTACAAAAGGTCAGCGAGCCGTCGTCGCCTCACAAGACGAAGGCCGAAATGCCATTAACAAAAGATCGCATCAGCGTGTCATCGGGTCGAAATGGCGTGCAGATGGCCCCAGCTAGTTACGGCGTTTAATCAGATACTTTCTATCTACCGCCTTGAAACAAACTTTCAATGGTTTCGTTTTCACTGGCTTTATGGTGACGCCGGCAATCGCCAATCGGAACTTGGCCTGAACAAGAATGAGTTACATGCTGTCGCGGTTTGCGTGCAGGCTCCAATCCATGGAACGATATTTGGAAGAGTAAGGTTAAAGCCTGAAGGGACCCTGACTGGCAGTGGTGTTTGGTTGCGGATAAAAATAGATCAAGGTTTCTGGATCCAGAATGAAAGTGGGAGGCTTCTGTTGCCAGGCGCCTCCCGAACCCCGCCTAAGTGGGCTAACACCTAGGACTTAAAGTGTCGGTTGTACGACTGCATTAAGCAGCGGCACGAACCGGAGCATAGTTGTCATTAGCAACTATTATAAATGGACCGGTATCGGCGGTACCCCACCGAGCGAAAGCCATTGCCTTTACTACGCACGTCGATCCTGTTTCGCCCCCCTAAATTCCCCTCGCGCCATGATCCCAAGGGATGGATGGCGAGGGGAGATAATTGGTGGAGGCGCCGGGCACTGCCCCCGGGTCCGCAACGCTTATTCCGCAACGCGTTTATCGCCATAGCCGGCAAGCCAGCTCTCGCAGGATGGGTCAAAATTGCCATAATTGCAAAAGATTTAGTCGCAACGGGCTCTGAAACGGCCGCACGTATACCCCTCTCACCGAGGCTGATACGATTTTTGAGCGTTGCTAAAACAAGGATGGAAAATTCATTATGAAGGTTGGCTTTATCGGTTTGGGCACTATGGGCGCGAGCATCGCGCTAAACGTCATCCGAGGTCAGCATTCATTGGTGGTGCATGACATCAATCGCCGAAGCGCCGATCCGCACCTAGAGTTAGGGGCGACTTGGGCGGACACACCACGGGAGGTCGCAGCAGCCAGCGAGGTCGTGTTCACCTCCTTACCCGGCCCGACGGAGGTTCAGGCTGTGGCGCTTGGCGACGACGGCATTCTTGCCGGCCTTTCGGTGGGGCAGGCTTATTTTGACTTGTCGACTAATTCGCCGACGGTTATGCGCGAGCTGCACGCGAGGTTTGCGGAAAAGGGAGGGGCGCTTTTGGACGCGCCGGTTTCCGGTGGACCGGACGGTGCAAAGAGCGGGAAAATGGCGATCTGGGTCGGTGGCGACGAAGACGTGTTCACCGTCCACAAGCCGGTTCTTGAGTCAATGAGTGACGCGGCGCGTTACATCGGGCCCATCGGGGCCGGATCTGTGGCCAAACTGGTCCACAATCTGTCAGGCTATATCATCCAGACGGCACTGGCCGAGACCTTCACCATGGGGGTGAAGGCGGGATTGGAGCCGGACGCCATATGGGAGGCCGTACGTCAGGGTGCGCTTGGGCGACGGCGGACCTTTGACACGCTGTATCGGAATTTCCTGCCGGCGAAGTTCGACCCACCCGACTTCGCTTTGGCCCTGGCGAGAAAGGACGTGGCACTGGCCTGCGAGGTGGGCCGAGAGTTCGAGGTGCCCATGAAACTGGCGCACACGACCCTGGCCGAGCTTACCGAAGCTATGAACCGGGGATGGGGCGGACGTGACTCCCGTGCCGCCATGCTATTGCAGTCCGAGCGGGCCGGCGTCGATATTCAAGTCACCGAAGACCGGTTGCAGCAGATACTGGATGACGATTGACGCCAACTTATAGCGGCAATTGCTTTTCTAAGACGGATGATTCTCCAAAAGAATAAGAAAAATTCGGAGCGAAAGCCGTGAAACAGAAGGCTTGTTCAGACAAAATAACCGTGGTGGTTGGCTCCTGCGCTGCGACAGGCTCGAAGATGACTGAAGTATGTGCGCGATAGGACTTGTCCCGCCAGTCACGCCGTAGCCAACTTTTTGACCGTGTCCAGCAATTCAGCCGCCAACGGGATGCCGGTTTCACGCCGCTCCTGAATGGCGCGGTATTCCATTTCACCGGGGATTAAAACTTCGCCGCCCTCATGAAACGGCGCAGAGGATTTGACCTTGCTCACGAAGCTTTCCATCCGTTCATAGTAATCGCCGGCGCCCATTAGTCGGATTGGGTCGATGACGATGAAGAAGTGGCTGACGCCCTGCGGTTCCTCCTCCGCCCACATGTCGCCGACATCGTCGAGGAACCGTCCGCCGGATAGGAGCCCGCCCAGCATTTCGACCATCAACGACAGCCCGTAGCCCTTGTGTCCGCCAATGAACTGGATGAACCCGTCCAGACCAGCGGCCGGGTCGGTGGTCGGTTTGCCGGCGGCGTCCAGCGCCCAACCGATGGGCATCGCTTCGCCCGCATCGCGGAGTTTACGCATCTTGCCGCGCGCGGCGACGCTCATGGCCATGTCCAGGATGAATGGCGCGCCGCTGCGCCTGGGCGCGGCAAACCCAAAGGGGTTGTTGCCCATCTTAAAATCCCGTCCGCCGAAGGGCGCCATGGCCGGCGAGGCACTGGTGCCGCACATGAGCGCCATGGCCGCCACGGAAGCGGCGAAGCCGTAGGGCGCTGTGGCACCGAAGTGGTTAGAATTTTTCACGGCCACGTAGGCGATACCGTTGGCCCGCGCCTTTGACATGGCTAATTCCAAGGCCCGCGCCGCTACGACTTGGCCTTGGCCGTCATCCCCGTCAAGTATTGCTAGCGCCGGTGCGCGGTCGTCGGTGATGATATTGGGCGTGGGATTGATCATTCCGGCGCGCACCCGTTTCAGGTATTGATCGAGGCGGTGCACGCCGTGCGTTGAGATGCCCATGAGGTCCGTGGTGACCAAGATTTCTGCGGCTGCTTCCGCGTCAATTTCGCGAAAACCAGCCCGCTCAAAGGCCTGTCGGGTGAGGTCCGACAGCTCTTCGGCGCTGATGATGATAGTGTCCGACATTCTGAAACACTGCCGGCTTCTCCGGGGTGCGTCAAATGGTGTAATGGAGGCGCAATCAGAGAGAGCCCGCCCGCATGTCCCTTCTCGAATTGGCCAAACAATTGGAAGCCACTGCTGAGGTGATCCGCACGCCTTCTGGCGACGGCCACATGGTCTGGCACGAATGGGGCTCGGGTGATCCGTTGGTCTTGTTGCATGGCGGGTCCGGGGCCTGGAACCACTGGCTCCAAAATATTGAGGCCCTATCCCAGCACTACCGGCTGATTGTCGCTGATATACCGGGTCTCGGGGATTCCGATGACCCGCCGTTTCAATTCGACCCCAGGGATTACCCGACCAGTGTCCTAAAATTGGCTGAGGTCATGTCATTGGGCATTGAAACTATCCTGGGGGATGCACCCTTTGATCTCTGCGGATTTTCCTTTGGGTCCATTGCCGGGTCCTATGTGGCGGTGGCGGCCGGTGCGCGGTTGAAGTCGTTCTCCCTGGTGGGCGCATCAGCCTTCGGTTGGCCGTGGGATGGCTTGAAGAAGCCGTTTCTCTCCATGCACCATGATATGACCGAGGATGAGCGCGTGGCTGTGCAACGGGCGAACCTGGCCAACGCGATGCTGACGTCAGAGGTTGGCGAGGACCTCGCGCGCATTCAGCTGAATAATGTTAACCGGGCGCGGTTGCGGTCCCACCTGATTACGGAGACGGATGTGTTGTTGCCGGGGCTCCGCGCCGTCACAGCACCGCTGAACGGCATATGGGGCCGCGAAGATATTTATGCGCAACCCAACCTCGGCCTGATCGAGGCGTTGCTTCGTGAACTGGACCCGAAGGCTCGGTTCGAAATCATTGACGGAGCGGGCCATTGGGTGATGTTGGATGCGCCGGAAGCATTCAATTCGTGCCTGCTCAAGGTGCTCGGGCCAAGGAGGTGACGATGGCCGAACCCACGTTCCTGTACCCAGAAGCGATTGTGTCCAGCGATTGGTTGGCCAAGCATTTAGATGACCCGGTGGTACGCGTTTTTGAGTGTACCATGTACCTGCAGTATGGAGCCGAGGGTGTTACCGCGCGCAATGCACGGACGGAATACGATGCTGGCCATATTCCGGGCGCTGGATATTTTGACCTTCAGGGCGACCTCTCTGACCAAAGCCCAGATGCCTTCCGTTTTGCCATGCCGTCGTCGGATGTCCTGGCAACGAAGCTGGGGGAGATGGGAATTGGCGACGGACATCGGGTCGTGCTCTACAGCCGTGATACCCTGCAGTGGTCGTCGCGCGTCTGGTGGATGCTGTATGCCATCGGGCTGGAGAAGATTTCGATCCTGGACGGCGGTTTCCACACGTGGATGGCGGAAGGCCGGCCGGTCTCCGCTGCATCTGCCAACTATCCACCCACGAGACTGACGGCGAACCCGCGCGCTGGCACCTTTGTCGGCAAGGATGAGGTGATGAGCGCAATTGGCTCAGAGGGGGTTTGCACTATCAACGCGCTGACCGCCAACATCCATCAGGGTGCAGATGACCGCTACGGTCGTGCCGGGCGCATCCCGGGCAGTGTTAATGTGCCCGCGGCCTCCTTGCAAAATGCCAAAACCTTGAAGATCAACACTCCCGCCGAGGTTGCCAAGTCCTTCACCGATGTCGGCGCCGATCCGAGAGGCCGGGTCATTGTCTATTGCGGTGGTGGCGTGGCGGCGACGCTGGATGCGTTTTTGTTGCGCCAATTGGGGTACATGGACATCGCCGTTTATGACAACTCTATGACCGAATGGGCGAACGATCTAGATATGCCCATGGAATTGGGTTCCTGACAGAAAGACGGTCCGGCGTAAAGCTGGACCAAAAGTGCCAGGTTTGTGCGTTGGAGGTCTAACGGGATGGTCGCTGCTTGCATGGCACATCTCCGAATGGCCGCGCCGCCTCATACAGCATAGGCAACGTTATGGGTTTTGGATCGACCGCCGACACTAGGACAACGGCGCCGGCGGCAGAGCATCAGTATTCGAAGCTGTCTTTCAGGAGCTGCAGACTGTCTTTCGCCACGTCCGGGTTCGCCACGCCCCAAAAGCCGACCGCGGCGCGAAGTGCCCGCATCCGTCCAAACGGTTCATTCGCGAACAATACGTTGCCAAGTCCCTCATTGCCGTAGGGCTCGGACGCTACAAAGGCGATCTGATGGTTGCCGAAGTTCTGGATCTTGAACCAGGGTTTGACCCGGAGGATGATCGCGCGTTTGTCCGTGACGCCATAGTAGGTGGACGGCGCGCACCACCAGTTTTCGAAGTTTTTCAACGCCAGGCCGCCGCCGAAAATTATGAAAACGATGCCGAACAGTAATCCAAAAGCGCCCGGGCTTCTGGGGTTCACCGCCATGGCGTCTAGTGCCATGTATACCATCACCGCACCGATGATCAGGACCACGCGGCCAAAAACGGAACGGAAGGGGTTTGAGCTGGCGAAGGCGGAGCGGTCCGGCTGGCCCGCCCAGATCAGGTTTTCATCGTCGGCCAGTTGAACACGGATATAGTCTTCGGGATTGTCGGCAGGTGCGGTGTCGGTCATGGCA
>CAJWVP010000183.1 GCA_913048145.1 uncultured Rhodospirillaceae bacterium | reverse complement strand
TCCGCCGGTTGGGCCTTGCCCGCAGTCTCTACGATCAGGTGGAAACCGTCGTCGCGAAGCGCCGCCAGGGCGCCTTCCAACGCTGCGGCCTTATCGTCGGGCACAGAAATCCGGGCAACGCCCGCGAATTTCTCCGCCAGATGCGCCATCCGGCTCTCAAGCCAATTGCCACCGCTCTTGGCAACGGCCTCGGTGATCCGCTCGACCTGACCCGGTTCGTCGGTCGCAATGAAACTCAGTACCAGTCTCTTGGCCATGTTTCCTCCGGCAAAAGGTTGGTATCCGAGCCTAACAAGATGGCGGAGAGGCGAAAAGACGCGAGCCAGCCCCAGAATGAAAAGTCTGTACGGATAATGAAATAGCCCTCCGTTCCGCATGAAGTTCTCACGCGCTATGAAACCAAAAAGCAGCGACAAGGAGATCAAGGTGGACGTCACCATCAAACCCCTATCCCCGCATTTCGGGGCGGAGATTTCGGGCGCCAATGTTTCGGCGGGCGGTGACAACGTGGCCCTGGCCGTGCGTCAAGCGTGGCTGGATGCCGGTGGCTTGGCGGTGGTTCGAGGCCAAGACCTAGCCAGCGACCGCCACATCGTTTTCGCCCAACACTTCGGTCCCCTTTTCGGCGATCCAGATGAGGAGCCCCTGCAGGACACGGTCAGCATCTATATGCACCCGGACCATCCGGAGATCTATCGCGTCTCCAACCAGGTTGACGGTGACGGCAAGCCGAAGGGCCGCAAGGGGGCCGGCACCTATTGGCATTCGGATGTAAGTTTCCGCGAGCGGCCGGCCGGCGCGTCGATCCTCTCGGCAAAACAGATCCCGCCATCGGGCGGCGATACCATCTTCTGCGATCAAAGCCGCGCCTACGAGGCCTTGAGTGACACCATGAAAGCCATTTTGGCCCCCTTACACGCGGCCCACGACTTCGAGGTGGCCGCCCACAGCCAGTACACGTCCCGCGTCTTGGTTACCGACGACCTGGAGGGCGGCACCAACCGTGCCTTGCACCCAATCGTGCGCACCCATGCGGAAACAGGCCGCAAGAGCTTGTTCGTGAACCCGGGCTTCACCAGTCACATCCAGGGCTTTCATCGCGATGAAAGTCGGGCGCTCTTGGATTTTCTGTATGCCCATTGCATGCGGCCAGAGTTCCTCTACCGGCACCGATGGCAAGAATACGATCTGGTCATCTGGGACAACCGATGTTTGATGCACTATGCGATCATGGACTATCCTGACGACCAACCGCGTTACATGGAGCGCACAACCTGCATCGGTGATCGCCCCGCATGAACAAAACCGCCGCCCTACTTGACCTTTCGGGCGTGACCAAGAGCTTCGGGACCAATAAGGCGCTGCAAGGCGTGGACTTGCAGGTTCGGAAAGGCGATTCCCTCGTGCTCATTGGCAGCTCGGGGTCCGGCAAGACCTTAGTCTTGAAGTGCATTATGGGCCTGATCCCCCATGATGACGGGCTGATCGCGTTCAAAGGGCGTGATATCACCACCCATTCCGGCGCGGAACGTGACAGCTTCCTCGATCATTGTGGTATGACGTTTCAGAAATCGGGCCTTTTCGACAGTATGCCGGTCTGGGAGAACGTCGCCTTCCGTCTTCTCCAGAGCCAGCACATTGACCCCCAGGAAGCGAAGGCCCACGCCATCGACAAGCTCGCTGCCGTGGGCCTGGATGCGTTGACGGCGAACCTTTATCCGGCGGAATTGTCGGGCGGCATGCAGAAGCGCGTGGGCCTGGCCCGCGCCATTGCCTGTGAGCCAGACGTCCTGTTCCTCGACGAGCCGACTGCTGGCCTGGACCCCATCATGACCAACGTTATCAATGAGTTGATCCTGGAGATCGTCGACAAATTGGGAGCGACGGTGGTCTCCATCACATCCGACATGTCGAGCCTGAGAGCCATCTCCAACCGCGTCGCCATGATTCACGGAGGACGGATCATCTGGGACGGGGCAACGGCGGACGTGGAGAACTCTGGCCACGAGGCCGTCGATCAGTTCGTCCACTCCCGCGCTGAAGGCCCAATCGAGATGGCGGTGACGGCGATCTAGCCCTTTTCCATCATCACGCCGCGCCGAAGCGCCATGACGCGGTCATGCTCTGTCATGGCAACAGCGTCGAAGTCCGCCGTCGGGCGGGATTCAGCATCAAAATGCTCAAAACGGTCAACGCCACGAACCAACATGGCGCTGTCTTGGCCTTCCGTGGGATGCACGCGAGTCGCTATATAACGGATCGCAAGGCCGATGCGCCGTTCATCGCTGGCGTTGGGATCGGAGGCATGGGCCGTGTTGCCATGATGAAGCGAAATCTCACCAGGCTCTAGTTCCAAATAAACGACCTTGTCTTCGTCGATGCCGGCGGTAATGGTCTGGCCGCGGCTCAGCAGATTACTGTCGTCCTCCGTATCCGCATGAGCAAGCCGTGACGCGTGCGATCCACGGAGCATCCGCATGCAGCCGTTCTGGCGGGTGACCGGCGACAAGGCCAGCCAGGCAGTGACCACGTCGCCGGGCTCCAGTCCCCAATAGGTAAGGTCCTGGTGCCAGCTCACGTGGGCGCCATCTCCGGGCTCCTTGATAAGCAAAGATGTGCTCCAACACAGGATGTCCGGACCGAGCACCTTCGCTACGGGATCCAGGATTTCCGGCCGGCGAATTAACCCATCCAGCCATGTCATGACCAAGTGATGTTTGAGGCTCCGAAACTTTCCAGTCAGGGAACCACGCTCCGCTTCAACGGCCTCCAGGCACGCGCGATAGGACCCGGCTTCGATGGCGCTCATAACCCGAAGCGGAAACAAAAACCCGTCGCGGCGAAAGACATTGACGGCGTCATCCGAAATTTCCAATGGCATGTCTTAGCCTGATGTCTCGTGTAATCAATTATTGTGTCGTTAATCATGTGGCCGGTCGGGGCACCGGTCAATCGGTGGAAGTTTCATAATGGAACGGCTCCATTTTTCTTTGAATTCGGCCCGGACCATGTTCGAGGCCTGCCTGTGCGTCAACGGCTGCGATGGAGCCAATGCACAGGCCACCCCCAATGTCATGATTGTCGCCGAACGCCATGTCTTTACTTCGCATGGCCTGTTCCGGTTGCTGGGCTAAATCAGCGCACTTCGCGACGGCCGTGCCCATGGCAAGGCCAATCAGATAATAATCCGGAAGGCCCTGGGCATCGTCAGGAGCCACCTTCAATGCCGAAAAGGCAGTAATGATGCTGTCCAGTTCCGCGGACAATCAGCAGGTGATCAATGCGATCTCAGCGCCACGTATCCACATCATCGCTCAACCGATAAAATGCAGCGTTTCCCCATGTTGGCGGAGCCATTTGCGCCCCACATCCACGCTTGAATCGAGCTCCGCTACCGTTTTCCAGAAGCTAGCACCATGGTGCGGCTCCTTCAAATGGGCCACCTCGTGGGCAACCACGTAGTCGAGAACGAACGCCGGTGCCAGGATCAGGCGCCAACAGAAACTGAGGTTGCCGTTTGACGCACATGACCCCCACCGCGACCTGGTGTCGCGGACAGTAATCCGGCCGTGTTGCAGGCCTAGACGTTCAGAGGCGAGGGCGGTTTGTTCGCTGAGGCGCGCACGCGCTTCCTTCTTGAGCCAATCGCGAACCCGACGCGCCAAGTGTTCCGGTTGACCGCTGACGCGAATCTCGCCGGCCTCTCGCCACACGCCGCGCCGTGCGCTCGGAATGTGGCGGATAACGTGGTCTTCTCCTTCGAAGGGGATCACCGCGCCATCGGAAAACGGGGTGCGCGTCGGCAAAGCGGAAAGGCGGTTGGCGATCCAAGCCACTTGTTTCTCCGCCCAGGCGATACCCTCAACCTCGGGCACCCATTTCGGCAAGGTAACGACGACGCCATCGCCTTGCTTGTCCAGACGAAGCAGAATGCGCCGCGCACGACAGTTGCGCCTGAGGCGCAACGGTACTGGACGGCCATCAATATCGAGTATGGCTACCGGCTCGGCGCCCACCGGAAAATCAGGCGGCTTCCGGAAGTGCGTAACCGACAGCGTCGAAGTCGTTGAACAGGCGCTGACGCGTCACATCGTCCATTGTGGTGAACGGGGGACGGCTGAGACGCCACTGATCGTTACCCATGTGCCGCGCGATCAGTTCCTTGAGGGCCGGTGACAGGGGGTATTCCTGGATCACCTTGCGGATGGCGATCATCGCCTCGTTTGCAGCCGAGGGATCAGTGCCGTTCTGGAAGGCCGTATATACGTCCTGGGCCAGCTGCGAGGTGACGTTGGAGCAGGCCGTAATGCAGCCCGCGCCGCCACGTTTCAGCAGATCCAGGAAGACGGTCTCCGCCCCAGCGAGCACGTGGAAACCTGGGAAACGCTCAGCCGCGCCGGCCATGTTCTCCAGATCGCCAGACGAATCCTTCATGCCGCAGACCGTGTCCGGGTATTCCTTCAACAGCATCTCGATCAGGTTATAGGTGATTGGGGTCGCCGACATCTGCGGGAAGTGATAGAGATAGATTTGCAGGTTCGAATCGCCGACCCGCTGGATCACCTCCGAGAAGAACCGGAAGAGCCCCGCGTCGGACGGGTTCTTGTAATAAAACGGCGGCAGCATCAGGACGCCGCCACAACCCGCCTTGACGGCCATGCGCGTCAGTTCCACCGCATCGGTCAGCGCGCAGCTACCGGTGCCCGGCATCAGGGACTTGGACGGAATGCCGCCCTCAATCAGCCTCTCGATGATCCGGATACGCTCCTTCAGGGAGAAGCAGTTAGCTTCACCGGTCGTCCCCAGGATTGCCAAGCCGTCGCAGCCGTTTGCCATCAGCCAGTTGGAATACTCCAGCATCAAAGCGTCGTCGGGGATCAGGTCATCGGTCACAGGCGTCAGCACGGCGGCATTTACGCCGGTGAAGCGGTCCGGGGATAGGCTCATTGTCTCGTCTCCTTGCTCAAAAAATCATTCGTCACGGGTCTAAGCCGAGCTTATCCATTAAGCGGGCCAACTGACTACATGGTTTTCCAAATCGTCGCATTCGCGCTCTGAAATGACCCGATGGCGGACGGAGACGCCCGCCCTGTGAACGGTTTCCGGATCACCGGACACCAAGGGATGCCACCAATTCAAATCCTTGCCCTCCAACAACAGTCGGTAAGCGCAGGTAGACGGCAGCCAGGGATACTTCTTCAGGTTCCGATGGGTCAGCATCTGACATTCTGGCACGAACCGCTTGCGGTCTTCATAGCTAGTGCAGCGGCAGGTTTCCAGATCCAAGAGGCGACACGCGACATCCGTGTGGAAGATCTCGCCAGTGGTCTCGTGTTCCAGCTTGTTCAGACAGCACCGCCCGCAACCATCGCACAACCCTTCCCATTCGGCTTTTGTCATTTCTTCAAGACTCTTGCGCCGCCAGTAGGGCAACTCGTCAACCTTGGATTTCTTGAACGGTCTAAACACGCAGTTCACCTTCCCCCGCTGAATCAGTCGTAGCGCCAATGCAGCGCGACCGCAATGAATAGCTTGTGGCGCAGTCCCCACCCACCTTCAAGCCACACGGTCAATAAGATGAATGAAAGATCCGGCAACGCGGCCAACAACAAGTCCCGTGGTTCCCATGGCGTCGCCAGCCGCATTTCCGGCGTCAAACAAGGGTGGTGCGCCAACCTCCTCCAACACGGTCGCGTAATGGAACTCATGCCCGCGGAACGATGTCGCACCTTTACCCAGCGGCGATGCGTTCAATGTGCGGACAGCGCGATACCCGAGATGCAGGGCTCGTTCGGCGAACGAGGTTCGGACCGGCAGAAACCCTAGCATGCCATGGGCGGCGCCCGACGCATCCGTCAATTCCTCACCCAACACCATGTAGCCGCCGCATTCACCGAATATTGCCGCATCTCGGTCCCGCGCGGCCCCCATGGCGTTACGGAAGCCGTCGTTGACGGACAGCGCAGCGGCAAAAAGCTCCGGGTATCCACCGGGCAGATACACCGCATCGGCATTTGCCGTGGGCCCTTCATCTTTCAGCGGTGAAAAGAAGGCTAACTCGGCACCAGCGTCCCGCCAACCTTCAAGCACGTGCGGATAAGCAAACGCGAAGGCCGCGTCACGAGCCACGGAAATCCGCTGGCCTAGCGGCGGAAGCGACGGATCGTTTGAAGGTTCCGCCTCCATCGAAGACGCGACAACAGCCAATGCCGAAAGGAGTTC
>CAJWVP010000182.1 GCA_913048145.1 uncultured Rhodospirillaceae bacterium | reverse complement strand
GCAGCGACTGCGCCGCCATTCAATGGGCGTGCCGTCGACGGTTTCGGCGATGCGATTAATCTCAAGGAGCGGTGCGCCCCGTTTAACACCAAGGTGTTCGGCTTCCCAAGCCCCGGCGGCGATTGCGCGTAGCTGTTCTACCGCCCTGTGGACGGTCATGCCGAAACGCTGCTCATAGAACTGATAGAGTTCATTTGGCGGATCGTCTTCTTGGGCGAGGCTAGGGAAGCGTTTAGCGGCCAGGGTGATATGCTCGGATATCACCGGTTTGCCGCCCAAATCTCGGACCCGTTGGATGTCGACCACATGGGCATTGGTGGATAGCCCCAGGCGTTCCATGTCGTCGCGGCTTGCGCGGCGGCTGGACACGCCGATCAGACGACTTGTCACCGGGAGCTGGCGAACCCCACCGGGCGCCTCCAGATGGAAGAAATGGAAGAGCTCCCGCTGGGAGGTATGGGAGGCGACGAAGGTGCCACGGCCTTGGTGGCGCAAAACCATGTTTTCATCTGCCAGATCGTTCAATGCCTTGCGCACCGTGCCCTGAGAAACGCCGAACTCGTCGGCCAAATCCCACTCGCTGGGCAGGCGCTGTCCGGGCTCCCAATCTCCGTCGGCGATGCGACGGATCATCAGGTCGCGGGTTTGGCGATAGAGCGGGCCCTGGCCCGTCGCGGGTTGGATCATAATATGATCCTCATTAAAATTCCTATATAAGATATATAAGAATAAGTTGACTCATTCAAGGCTCGGATGTAGGACGAGTGACCGTCGTCGCCGGCGGTTCCATGAGGGCGGAAAGCACAGCATGCGCATCACGGCAATTCGAGAAACCACGACATCCCTGTCGTCGACTATGCGCAACGCCTTTATCGATTTTTCGAAGATGACGCTTAGTGTCGTCGCCGTGGAAACGGACGTGGTCCGGGATGGCAAACCCGTGGTCGGGTTCGGATTCAATTCCAATGGCCGCTATGCGCAGGGGGGTGTGCTCCGGGAACGTTTGATCCCACGCCTTCTTGAGGCGGATCCGGAGAGCCTGTTGGATGTATCCGGGGACAATCTGGATCCAACCTGCGTCCAGTCTTGCATGATGACCAACGAGAAGCCGGGCGGCCATGGCGAACGCGCATTTGCCGTCGGCGCCATTGACGCGGCAATTTGGGATCTGGTTGCGAAGATTGAGGAACGCCCCCTGTACAGGGTGATCGCCGATCGGTTTAATGGTGGCAACTATGATGCCCAAGTGCCGGTCTATCCCGGCGGCGGTTACTACGATCCGGACAAGGGTCTGGATGGATTGCGGGCTGAAATGCAGGGCTACCGCGACAGCGGCTACACGTTGATGAAAATGAAGATTGGTGGTGCATCCATCGATGAAGACATGTTGCGGATCCAAGCCGCTTTAGAAGTTGCCCAGAACGGTGACAACCTTGCAGTCGACGCGAACGCCGCCCTGGACCTGGATACCGCGATGAAATACGCCGGCGCTATGGCCCAGTATGACCTCGCGTGGTTCGAGGAACCGGTGGACCCCCTAGATTATGAAGCCCATGCAGAGATGGCCAAGGTTTGCGCCATGCCTATCGCCACGGCGGAGAACCTGTATTCGCGCATCGATGCGCTGAACCTGATCCGCCACGGCGGATTACGGCGGGATCGGGATTGGCTGCAGTTCGACCCGTCGCTCTGCTACGGCCCGAGCGAGTACATCGCCATCGTGAAGGTGGCCGAAAGCATGGGCTGGTCGGCGCGCCGCCACGGCCCACACGGTGGACAACAGCTGGGATTGCATCTAGCGGCTGGGTTGCAATTGGGTGGAACGGAGACCTACCCGCTAGTTTTTCAGCCCTTTGGCGGTTTCGGCGACGAGACGGTTATCGAAAACGGTCTGGTTCGACCGCCCGAGGCACCGGGGCTTGGGGTTGAGACGAAATCAAAACTCTACAACACGGTCTTGAAGCCGTTGATCGACGGCTAAAGGAGAGGAAACAGAAATGTCAGACGATATATCGCAACGCGTCGTCGGCGATCTGATTGAGGGGGGTATCGATTTCGTTACCACCGTCCCTTGTAAGCAGTTGGCGGGCGTCATCGACGAACTCGACAAGAGCGATCAGATCCATCACGTGCCGTCGAACAAGGAAGACGAAGGCATGGGACTTTGCGCCGGCGCCTTCATGGGCGGCAAGACGCCCTGTATCATCATGCAGAACACGGCCTTGGGCGTGACCATCAACACCCTGGCGACCTTGATCCAGTTCTACCAAATTCCTCTGCCCATGCTGATCAGCTTCCGCGGTGAGCTAGGCGAACCGGTAGCCTGCCAAGTGGAGATGGCCATTCACACCAAACCGCTGTTGCAGCAACTCGGCATCCCGACCTTCCACTTCCACAAGCGCGAGGATGTGGAGGAATTGCCGGAAATACTGAAATACACCCAAATGTGCTCGAAACCCACGGCGATCCTCACCGACGCCACCTTCTGGAGGGGCGTCCGATGAACCGTAGCGAAGTATTCAAATCCATCGTCCCGGTGATCACCGACGAGTTAGTGATCTGCAACATCGGCCTGCCGTCCCAGGAACTGCACATGCTGGACGACCAACCGACCAACTTCTACATGCTAGGAACCATGGGGCTCTGCTCGTCCATCGGTCTAGGTTTGGCCATGGCGCAGAGAGAGAAAGTCGTGGCAATTGATGGCGATGGCTCCATTTTAACTAACTTTGGGACTCTGCCGACGATCGCCAACAACGTGGTGGACAACTTCGTGCTGTTGATCATCGATAACGGCAGCTACGGTTCGACCGGTGACCAGCCCACTTACACGGGTAAGAAGACGTCATTGGCCAAGGTCGCCCAGGCCTGCGGTTGCGATAACGTTATCGAGTGCAAGGCTGAAGAGACGGCGGATGTTTTGAAGGCGGCCCTTGAAGGCGACAAGATGACGATTATCGTCTGCAAGTGCGAATCAGGAAATATCCCGGTGCCGAATATTACCATTCCGCCCGTCGTAATCCGCGACCGGTTCATGACCGAAGTGGAGAAACGGAACCGCTAAGGGGATGTCCCGCCATACGGGCGGGCTGAACCTTTTTTATGACTCCTGCCACTACGATATTTCGATAAGGGTAAGTTTTTCTAGAGGTTCTTAGATACGGCATATGTTTGAATTAGTCTTCTTGGGGCTGGTTCTCACCGTCAAAGTTAACGGTGAGGCAGTAGCCACGGGTAATTTTCAGTTCATAAAAGTGACCGACGACTGCGTCGGGCGGCTCAACAAGTAGACTAGGAAACAGGTCCAAGTCTAAACCGAAAACAACCGACGCTAAGGTCCCCGCGCGGAGACCTGGCGTCGAATACAGCCCGAGTACGCGGCCGAACCGGTCCTGCGGCACGGCGTCGGTCAATTCACCATGACGGCATTCAAGCTACTCAGAGCTTCGTCGACATCGGCGGCGCTGATATCAATGTGTGTGACGGCGCGGAAGCGTTGGGCGCCGGAGACACCAACGCGGATGCCGTGATCGGCCCAGAGCTTTTCGTGCAGTTCCTGGGCAGTCATGCGGTCTTCGGCGACGCTGAAGTAAACCATATTGGTCTGGGGCAAACCAAACTCCAAAGACAGGCCTTCCGTGTTGGCGATCCCCTCGGCCAACTTGCGGGCGTTGGCGTGGTCCTCGGCCATGCGCTCCACGTTATTCTCCAGCGCGTAAACGCCTGCCGCCGCGATAATCCCGGCCTGGCGCATTGCGCCGCCAAACTGGTGTTTGAATCGCCGGGCGTTGTGGATGAAGTCGGCGCTGCCGGCCAGAACGGCCCCGACAGGGCATCCAAGTCCCTTGGACAGGTCAATCCACAGGCTGTCGCATGGCGCCGCGTAGCTCTCCGCCGAGACGTTCGTGGCGACCACTGCATTGAGTAGGCGCGCGCCGTCCATGTGGAGGGCCAAATGATGCGCCTCAGCAACTGCGCCGACATCTTCGATGCTTTCTAAGGGCCAAATAGCGCCGCCACCGGCGTTCGCGGTCTGCTCGATGGAAACCATCACCGACTGGGGCACATTGTAGCGGCCCAATGGACGTATGGCGGCTTCGACCTGTGCGCCAGTGAAGATTCCATCGGTGCCGTCAAGGATTCGGGTCATGACGCCGGAAAGGGCGGCTGGGCCGCCGGCTTCCGAATGCAGCACATGGCAGGTCTTGTCGAGGATGACCTCCTGGCCAGGCTCGACCCAGACGCGATAGGCAATAGCATTACCCATGGTGCCGGACGGGAGAAACAGGGAGGCTTCCTTGCCCAGCAGTTCGCAGGTCATCTCTTGGAGCTTGCGGACAGTGGGATCCTCGTCACGCTGCTCGTCACCGACCTCGGCGTTGGCGATGGCCTTGCGCATGCCCGGAGACGGTTTCGATTTGGTATCGGAATAGAGATCGATGCGCGGCGGCGGCAAGGTGGATGACATGGTTTCCTCCCTGGAAAATGGGCTTTGCCGGGATTGTATCTAATGACCCTTGGTCTGAACAGGCTTAGACGGCGACGGAATGGTCTTTGGCGTCTTCAATGATCATGTCGGAAGCCTTTTCCGCAATCATGATCGTTGGCGCATTGGTGTTGCCGGACACGATGGCTGGCATGATCGAGGCATCGACGACGCGCAATCCGACAATCCCATGGACCCGCAAGCGTTCGTCGACCACGGACATGGCGTCGGCCCCCATTTTGCATGTACTAGTTGGGTGGTAGATCGTGTGGGCTATATTACGGGCGCTATCCAGGAGTTCGTCGTCGGTTTCGATACCTGAGCCAGGAAGGTGCTCGCGGACAACATAGGGTTTCAGGGCCGAAGTATCGACCAATCGGCGCGTGAATTTGAGCGAATCGATGACCGTCCGCTGATCCGTGGGTGACGCCAAATAGTTGGGGTGAATGGCCGGATAGGCCCTCGGATCAGGCGATTTGATCTGGATCCGACCCTTGCTTTCAGGGCGCAACTGGCAGACCGAGAGAGTGATGCCCGGGAAGGAGTGCATTTCTATGCCTGGTTTGTCGGCGCTCAGGGGCTGGAAATGATATTGAATGTCGGGCGTATCCAGGCCGGGCCGGGAACGCGCGAAAATGCAGACTTGCGAAGCACCCATGCTCATCGGGCCCCCACGCGTGAACACGTATTGCATACCGATCTTCATGCGACCAAGGAAGCTGTTGATCTCCTCGTTAAAGGTGGGGACGTTTACCTCGAAGACGGTACGAATCTGCAGATGGTCCTGCAGGTTCTCACCAACGCCGGTCAGGTCCTTGATGACGGGGATTTCCAGAGCTTGCAGCAACTCGCCGGGACCGATCCCGGACAACTGCAGGATTTGCGGTGAGCCAATGGTCCCGGCAGAAAGGATAACCTCGCCGCCAGGTTTCAATCCATATGTGTGGGAGGTCCCTTTGACTGAGATGGTAATGCCTGAGGCACGCCCTTTGTTGATCTTTACCTTCTCCACTAAGGCATGGGTTACGATATCGAGGTTCGGCCGGCTTTTGACGGGATTGAGAAAGCCCACGGCCGTTGAACAGCGCCTGCCATTGCGCGCGGTCTGTTGGAAATAGCCCGCACCCTCCTGTTCCGCCCCGTTGAAGTCATCGTTGCGCGGCACGCCAACCTCTTCGGCTGCAGCTATCAAGGCTTCGCAGATGTTGCGCTTGGCGCGCATGTTCTGGACGGAGAGACCGCCGCCGCTGCCGTGGAATTGATCGCTGCCGTTTTGCTGGTCTTCCGAGCGGATGAAATAGGGTAGGACGTCGTCGTAGGACCAGCCCGTGTTGCCGAGCTGGCGCCAGTGATCGTAATCTTCGCGTTGACCGCGGATGTAGAGAAGGCCATTAATCGAACTCGAACCACCCAGCGTTTTACCGCGCGGCCAGTCGATAGCTCGCCCGTTTAAACCCTGGTCTGGCTCGGTCTTGTAGCACCAATCTGTGATTGGATTATGCAAGGTCTTAAAATAGCCGACGGGCACATGAATCCATGGATACAAATCTCGTCCACCGGCTTCCAAAAGCAAAACGCGTTTCGCAGGATTGCTGGACAATCGATTGGCCAAAATGCATCCCGCGGACCCAGCTCCTGCTAAGATGTAGTCATATTGGTCAACAGTGGATTGCATGATTTGGCATTTCAACTAGTGATTTCGAGGGCTGACCAGCGGCCACTCTCTGGTGACGAAAA
>CAJWVP010000181.1 GCA_913048145.1 uncultured Rhodospirillaceae bacterium | reverse complement strand
GATGCCAACCAATTGGCCTCGGCCTTTGGCCAGATTCACCACAAGGCGATGCTGCAGTTGAAGAAGGCGGTCAACGATATCTTGTTGGGGGCGAAAAACGTGCGGGTCCTCTGTCCGCTTGGTACCGATATTTCGGGCGACATCACGGGCACAGCCAAGGAAACAGCTGCCGATGTTTCCGTCCGGCGGTTTCCCATGGGCGTACCACAGCCGCTGGATGCCTCGCGCATGTCGGGACAGGTGGTTCTCGCCCGCTACCTAACACCAACGGGTTCCAAATCCTATGAACCACCCTCGGTTCCCATTCACCAAACTGTCATGGCGGACGTGTCTAATGGCCGCATCACTGGTTTCACCGGCGATGCGGATGATGTTGACCGCATCCGGAACCAATATCGGCGTGTCGCTAGTTTGTTTGACCTGGATCCGGACATCGTGCATTCGTTTCATGCTGGCATTCATCCGGGATCGGCCTACGCCGATGCGGCCGATGATGATCCGGACCGATGGTCAAATTCCATCTTCACAAATCCTCGAACCCTACATTTTCATACCTGTGGGAACTATCCGCCTGGTGAAATCTGCTGGATGGTGATTGATCACACGCTCAGGGTTGACGGCAAGTCCTTATGGCGGGACGGTCGGCTGTGTGTCGATGATTTCGATCCCACGGCCCGCTGTATTGCAGACTGGCCGGAACTACTTTCCTTGTTCGGCAGCCCATCGATGGCTATAGGATTGCCTGACGGATCGTAGGTCCGTCGTGGGATCGGACCGGGACCAATTGCGAAACTTTTAGCAGTTGCTGGACGACATCCGCCCCAACGGAGATGAATCGTTGATAGGTATTTCGATGCGCTTTTTCGGGGAGAACTGTTTATGAGCCAAGTAAAACTGGGCATCGTAGGCGGCGGTGTCATTGGCCGGCGTCATGCTGGCGCCATCGCCAACGCTGATGCAGCGGTTTTGGTAGCTATCGCAGACCCAGCGCCCAGCGGCAGGCAATTGGCTGAAAATATGAATGTGCCCTTGTACTCGGATTTACAAGAGCTCCTAGCCACAGAGGCGATCGACGGCGTCATCGTGTCAACCCCTACGGAACACCACTTCAACCCGACCATAACCGCCTTGGACGGCGGTTGCCACGTGCTGGTTGAAAAACCCATCATGGCGACCCTGGAAGAGGCCGACCAGGTGGTCGTCAAGGCCGACGCATCCAGCTGTCACGTGCTGGTCGGGCATCATCGGCGTTACTACGGCCTCATCCATAGGGCCCGCGAAATTATTCAATCCGGCGAGCTTGGCCAATTGGTCGCCGTCAGCGGCCAGTGGACCGTGCGCAAAGCTGATGCCTACTTCCATCCGGATTGGCGCAAGAAGTGGGAAGCTGGCCCAGTTCTCACCAATCTGATCCACGAGATGGATTCGCTCCGTTACATCTGCGGCGAAGTGGAAAGTATCAGTGCCGAAGTCTCTCACGCGGTCCGTAATTGGGAGAAAGAGGACGCTGTCGCCATGATCATGCGGTTCTCCTCTGGCGCCATCGGCACCTTCATGCTGTCCGATCAGGCGACGTCGCCCTGGGCCTGGGAACTGGGGACGGGGGAGACCGTGTTCTTTCCCCGCACGGCTCAGAACTCCGTCCGCTTCATGGGCACCAAGGCGGCCTTGGATTTTCCAAACCTGACACTTTGGCACCACGGCGATGAGACCCCGGATTGGAACCATCTCATCAGTCCGGACCCCCTCGAACTGAAACTGGAAGATGCTTACGCCCTGCAGATCGCGCACTTTGCCGCGGTGATCGCCGGACGTGAATCGCCGATCATCAACGCCGCCGACGGCACGCGGACGCTGCGCACGACGTTGGCCGTTTTCGAGGCGGCGAGGTCTGGCCAGCGGGTTATGGTGTGAAGGATATGCGCACCAACCGCGCCGAGATCCGCGTTCGGCCAGTACATTCTGAAAGGGACACCAATGCGTAAGGGATTGTCATGAGTTTCAACCTGCAAGGCCAAGGCGCTATCATCACCGGCGCGGCGCGCGGCATCGGCCTGGCCGTGGCGCGGCGGTTTGCCAAATTGGGGGCGAAGGTTTCCGGGTGGGACCTGGGTTGCTCCGCCATCGCCGAAGACCCAGCGTTCGTTCACCGGGCCAACGTCGATATCACCGACGAAGCGGCGGTGAACGCCGCCTTCGAGGAAACCGCCGCGGCCCTTGGACAGGTTTCGATCCTGGTCGCCAATGCGGGGATCAACGGGCCGACCAAACCGACTTGGGAATATTCCCTAGAGGAATGGCAGCGAACCATTGATGTGGATCTGACGGGGGTGTTTCTGTCTGTCAAACCAGCCGTCATGCATATGCGCGCTCACGATTATGGCCGGATTGTCATCATGGCGTCCGTGGCTGGGAAGGAGGGTAACAAAGGCGCTTGCGCCTACGGCGCCGCGAAAGCCGGGGTGATCGGGTTCGCCAAGAGCCTGTCGCGGGAATTGCAACCGTCCAAGGTGACCGTCAACTGTATCGCGCCGGCAATCACGGAAACGGAGCTGTTCAAGGAGATGACGCCTGAATATATCGCTGAGAAGAAGGCGCTCATTCCTATGGAGCGGTTCTGTACCCTGGACGAGATCGCCGCCATGACTGCCTGGGTTGCGAGCCCTCTCTGTTCCTTCACCACGGGACAGGTGTTCGATGTCACTGGCGGGCGAGCGACTTTCTGAAATGCCTGAGGCGGTGCTGCCCATGGAACGGTTGGCCATTCATCAGGTGACCCTGATGCAATGCGATTTCCGTGCCTCGATCGAGTGCTTTGCGCGTCATGGGATCCGGCAGACGACGGTTTGGCTGGATAAACTCGATGCGATCGGAACGGAAGATGGCGCGCGCGTTTTAGAAGATAACGCCATGTCCGTGAACGCGTTGTGTCCAGGCGGGCTTGTGTCGGGGGCGCACGCTCCCGACATGGAAGCGGCCCTTGAGATGAACCGGCGCTGGTTGGATCAGGCGGCGGTAATTGGTGCGGCATCCCTGGTGGTGATCACCGGAGGCCTGCCAGAAGGCGAGACGGATCTATTTGCCGTCAGGGAACGCGCATTGGAGGGCTTCCACCGATTGATCGGACCCGCGCGCGCGTCCGGCGTCCGGCTGGCGTTTGAGCCCTTGCACCCCATGGTCTGCGGCGGGCGTTCCGTGATCTCCCGGGTGGCGGATGCGCTTGATTTCCTTGATGCGCTAAACACCGATGATGTCTTTGGGCTTGCCGTCGACAGTTACGCCGTGTGGTGGGATTTGGATTTGGCTGCCTCGCTGCGTCGCGCTGGGCCCCGGCTTTTGCACTTTCATGTCTCCGATTGGTTGCGCGACACCGAAGATGTCCGCTTTGACCGGGGCATGCCGGGTGACGGTGTGATCGACAACCGGAGGCTTCGCGAATGGATGGAAGACGCGGGGTTCAGGGGATCGGTCGAGGTCGAAATCTTCTCTGAGAAGAACTGGTGGAGGCGCGATCCCGACGATGTCGTCCGGACAATCCTCGACCGTCGCGCCGAATTCCTGTAAATTCTGGTGCCGCAAATTGACACGATCCTGGTTCCTTTATGTCGCCATGTCGTTCATGATTGGTTTAGTCAGAAATGCGTTTGCACACGAACCTAGGAGTGTTTTTAACAATTGAGCTCTAGGAATTGATAGGGTTCACGGCGTCAAATCAGTATTGCAGTGGGGAAGCCGTCGTATACTGGGCTGGGTAGGCTATCTGCTCTAGGGACCTGACATTTAGATATCGAAACGGAATTGATATGAGCAAACCCATCTACATTCTGAACGGGCCCAACCTAAACCTCTTGGGCATGCGTGAGCCCGACATTTACGGCCACACCACGTTGGCCGATTTGAAAGGCATGTGCACGGCGCGCGCCGACGCGCGTGGATTGGAGATCTTTTTTGTCCAATCGAATCGCGAATACGAGATTATCGAGTGGATTCACGAAGCCATCGACGGCGCCGACGGTATCATCATTAATCCGGCCGCGTTCACGCATACGTCGTTGGCGATCTTGGATGCGTTGAAGAACGTCAATTGCCCGATCATTGAGGTTCATATCTCGAACCCGCATACGCGCGAGGATTTCCGACATTTCTCCTATGTCACTTACGCGGCGACCGGGATGATTGCCGGACTTGGGGTAAACGGATATCTCAACGCTATCGACGCAATCGCCGATATGCTGGCCGACGCCTAGTCCAGCACGTTTCATGGCAACGACGACACCAGCGTCCTGCGTCATTGGATTTCCGGCCAAGCATTCCCGGTCCCCAAAACTGCATGGCTATTGGCTCGATAAGTATGGGATCAACGGCGCGTATCGGATTGAAGAGGTCCCACCCGAGGCGGTCGACGCCTTCATCTCTGACCTGGCTGGCCACGGCTATGTCGGTGCAAACGTGACCATGCCCCACAAGGACGCCGCCTTTCGCTTATCGCAACCCGATGAGAAGGCCCGCGCTATCGGCGCGGCCAACACGCTCTGGCTGGATGACGGCGTGCTGCGTGCCACCAATACGGATGGCGATGGCTATGTGGCCTCCCTGGACGTGGCCGCACCCGGATGGTGCGACAAGGTCGATGATGCTTTGGTTCTGGGCGCCGGCGGGGCTAGCCGTTCGATCGTCCATGCCCTGTTGGAGTGCGGGGTTGCGAACGTCCACGTGGTCAACCGGACGGTCGCTAAGACTGAAGCCATGCGTGAGACGTTTGGAAGTGGGGTTAAACCGGCGGCATGGGATGACGTGCCCGTTCTCCTTGAACACGCGGGGCTGGTCGTGAACACGACCTCCCTCGGCATGCACGGCCAACCCCCGTTAGAAATTGACCTGGCTCCGTTGGCAACTGACGCCATCGTCTCGGACATTGTCTACGTGCCGTTGCAAACGCCGCTCCTGGCGGCCGCGGCGGCTCGTGGATTGACCACGTCGGATGGGCTGGAAATGTTGCTTCATCAAGCGGTGCGGGGTTTCGAACTCTGGTTTGGTCTTCGACCGGAAGTCACGCGCGAGCAATACGATATGATGGCGGCGGATTTGGTGGACGTTTAAGGGATGCTGTTATTGGAGACTTTCCCCTCACACGCATTCAACAGATCGCTCTTCAAGTCCATTTGAAGACTGACCGCTTCTTTGATTTCGGTGCCAAGGTTCAGCCGAAGCTGAACGATAAGGTCGTAAATACCTACACACTGATCGCGCACAACGTATTCTGATAACGGCTCAGAGGTGGGCGACGGCGTTCGGCCCGGCGAGTATCTCGCCGCGTTCGATCTGTCGCACTACTTCGGCGATACCCTCATTGGCAGGGACGGGTAGGCCCAGTTCCGCAGCCTTCTGGACAACCAGGCCGTTGAGGTAATCAATCTCCGTGCGTCGACCCTTCTGCATGTCCTGACCCATGGAGGGGCGGTTGTCGTCGTTCCGGAAGGTTGTATTGGCCAAAAGTTTTTCTTCGCATTGCGCCATGGCGTCACTGTCGCCCTGCTCCGCCGCCATCAGGAGTTTGGGGTCGATTTTGTAGACAAGCCCGAGTTCGTAACCTAGGGCCACTCCGATGCGACCCGCTTCGCCGGCCAGACGCACGGCGAGCCGGCGGGTTTGGTCGTCGCGGTCGTTGGCGTTTCCTCCCCGTCCGGTTGCCGCCGAGACGGGGTTGCGCATGCAGTTCACCATCAGTTTTGACCAGCGCTTGCCCCAGAGATTAGTAGTAACCTCGGAACTGTCGATACAGGCTAACATCTCAGACAGTTTTTCGGCCCGAGGTGTGATACGGCCGTGCACTTCCCCGATACTGAAGATCATGCGTTCCGTGCCCCCCAGCTTCACATTGCGGTTGATGTGGCCAGGTCCATCCAGTTCCACAGCGATCGTGGATGCGATACAACCCACCGTCTTTCCCCAACCGACGACGGAGGCCATGCGCTCCTCATTGATCCCGTTCTGCAAGGAGATGCAAAACCCGTCTGGAGTCAGGTAGTTCTTGATCATGTGGGTCGCCCAGACCGTATCGTAGGATTTTACGGCGACGAAAGCGAAATCGAAGGGCTGGCCGTGGGCGGTCTTTTGAAGGTCTGTGATATGGATCGCGTTGATGGCTTGGGTGAAGCACTCAGGCTTAGTTGCGCCATCCAGGGTGAGGCCGTGCGCCCGCATGTGTTCGACGTGTTCGGGCCATGCGTCGATCAGGGTGACGTCATGGCCTTCTCTGGTGAGGTACGCGCCGACGTGGCC
>CAJWVP010000180.1 GCA_913048145.1 uncultured Rhodospirillaceae bacterium | reverse complement strand
ACTTCTCGCCGCTGGTGTCCGGCGACCAAAGCTGTTCTTGCGCCGTCGGCAGCGCGCTCGGAGCGGAACGCGCGATCGTCGTGGGTGTCACAGGAGGGACCGGCGAAGCAGCCGGCGCGGGCACGGCGGCAGGTGCGGCTGTGGGAGCGGACTGGCGCGTCGCCGTCGATCCCACCAACCATTCGGATCCAGGCAATGACGATGTAGGCGCCGGCGTGACGGTACTCGCCACCGCCCGCTCGGCCGGCTTCGACAACGGTTTCTGCGTGGCGGCATCGCGACGCTGTTTTTCCACCGACAACAGATAGTGGGCGATTTCGTAATGTCCCCGATCGACCGCCATGTCAACGGGCCTGACGCCCAATTCATTGACGGCAGAGATACTGGCGCCAGCCGTGATGGCAGCTTTGACCCGGCCAAGGTCGTCAGCCCAAACGGCATCGAACAGCCGCTTCGTTGCCGGAGAGATGTCCTGAGCCAGGGCGGTTACGGCCAGACCAGCCGTCAACGTCATCGCCAGAAGATCGATCCCGAACCCCCGACGGCGGCGCACCCGAAGCTCTCGAACGAACGCGAATTGCATTGCAGGTTCCCAGTTGTCCGCAGGCTTAGCAATGTAGCAAGTTCAATCCGTTATGTCCAAAACCCGCGTCACCCGATCTGCGCTGCCCCAACGTTTCAAACGCCTAATTGAACTCATGTCCACAAACCTTTGAAACGTCACCTTATTGCCGGAGCATACCGCTGCAAGAATAATTCAGCTGGTTTCACGGAGGCTACAATGACCATTATCGTCACACCGCTGACCAAACACTTTGGCGCTGAGATTTCCGGTGTCGATTTGACTAACTTATCCAACGAAGGCTTTGACGTCGTTCGGGCCGCTTTTGAGGCGCACGGCGTCATTGTGGCGCGCGGCCAACTGATAGACGACGATCAACAAGTAGCGTTCTCTGAGCGCTTTGGGCCCTTAGAAACAACAGTCAGCGTCAATCCCGCAGTTGGCACGCCCTTTGCTCGGCAATCCAACATCGACATTGCCACCGGGGAAACCATGAAACCAGATGACAAGCGCATATTCTATCAGAAGGGCAATATGCTCTGGCATGCGGACAGCACCTTCAAGGAGATACCATCGTTGTGCTCCATGCTCACCGCGCGCGAAGTCCCCCCTACCGGCGGCGACACGGAATTTGCCTCCACCCGCGCCGTATACGAAGCTCTGGACCCGGCGACACAGGCCCGATTAGACGGCTGCGTCGTGGAACACGACTTCGCCTGGTCGCGAGCCCGGTCGGGCTTCGTCTTCAATGACGCCCAGCGCGCTGAGAACCCGCCGGCCCGTCACCCTCTGGTTCAAACCAATCCGGTCACTGGCCGCAAGTCCCTGATGATCGGCGCGCACGCCAAGTGTATCGTCGGTTGGAACGCAGACGAAAGCCAAACCATGCTTGATGACCTCCTGGACCGGGCCACCGCGCCCAACGAGATTTACGTGCACAAATGGCAGACCGGCGACACTATTGTCTGGGACAACCGAGCAACGCTGCACCGTGCCACCCCCTTCGACGTAACCAAACACCGCCGGTTGATGCAGCGAACGACTATTTCCAATCCCGCCGCGATAGACGAATATGCCGGTTATCCGGAGATTTCCCAAGCAGGTTAAGATGATCAGGAGACGATTATGACGGGTGTCCTCGAAGGAATTCGGGTGTTGGATTTTGGCCGATTCATCGCCGGGCCGTGGTGCGGCGCTTTACTGGCGGACATGGGCGCCGAGGTGATCCGCATTGAAAAGGTGGACGGCGGGGAAGACCGGGGTATGTACCCGCTTGGCGAAGAAGACATCACCGGCGCCATGTTCGTGCAATGCAACCGGAACAAGCAGTGCCTGACCCTCAACCCCACGAAACCGGAGGGCCGCGCCATTCAGGACAAACTGGTAGCCACCGCCGACATCGTCATCGCCAACATGCCACCCAGGGCCCTGGAGCAATTGGGCCTGGACTACAAAACTCTAAAAGCCAACAAGGAAGACATTATCCTGGTCACCGCCACGGCCTTCGGCACCATGGGGCCCTATGCCACAAAGGTGGGGCTCGATTCCGTCGCCCAGGCCATGTGCGGCAACATGTATATCTCAGGCACCCCAGGCCAACCGGTGAAGTCCTTCTCGCCGTGGGTCGATTACGCGACGGCCTCCCTGTCCGCCTTCGGCGCTATGGCAGCGCTCCGGCACCGCGACGCCACCGGGGAAGGCCAGGAAGTTCAGGGTGCATTGTTGGCGTCCGCGCTGGCGACCACGAATGCTTTGATGATCGAACAACATGTCTTGGAAACGGACCGCGAAGCGACCCTGAATCGAGGCCAGATCGCCGCACCCGCCGATGACTTCAAGACCAAGGACGGGCATATCTTCGTCACCTCCGCCGGCCAACCTATGTTTGAGCGCTGGGTCGAACTGATGCGTGCCGACGGCGGCGACGAAGATCACTGGCTCACCGACCCCCGTTTCAAGGACGATGTCACCCGCGGCTATAATTCTGAAGCGGTCAGCGATCGCATGCGCGATTGGTGCGCCAAGCGGACGACCAAAGACGCGCTCGCCCAATTGGCGGAAGCCCGCATACCCTCCTCTCCCGTGCTGTCACCGCGCCAGGCGCTGGAGAACGAGCACGTCCGCGAGAGCGGAATGCTGCGGAAAACGACCTACCCCGGCGTCACCAAGGACATTCCAATCGTCGCGACACCGGTGCGCTTAACCAAAACGCCAGGCGAAGTGCGCACCCGGCCACCAAAATTGGGCGAGCACACGGACGAAATTCTCGCTACACTCGGCTACACGAAAGCGAAGATTTCGGAACTGCGGACGGCGCGGATCGTCTGACCTGGGTCAGTCCTACGCCCTTAAGCGCTGGCACCGGTAGGGATGGAAACTTTGACAAGCCAAATCATCGCTTCTTTTTGAATACGTTGCGGTCATCATTTGGCACGCGGTTATCACCCCTTCCCAATTTCGCACATTCAACGCTGTGTGAACCTCAATGAGGAGGCAAGGGGGCGTCCATTCAAGTCTTAGTCTAGATCTACCCGCATGCGAGTTGGTTATTTTGCATTCGAGGCATATCGGCACGTACCCACTGCCGAGGCGACAAGGTTGCCTTCTTCGTCATAGGCATGAGCCTCAGCAAAAAATAGACGGCGACCGCCTCCAGTCTTCTTACCCTCGATCCGCAGCTTGCCGCCCTGCGCCACACTAATGAAGTTGGTCGACACGCTAATCGTCGCGGCGCGACCAATTTCGTGGGTCTCGGAATCGACCGTGCCGGCTCGAGTGCAGGCCGCGTCCAGTAACGTCATCAGCACACCGCCATGCGGGTTGCCGTGACGGTTGCAATGTTCGTCCTTCAACTCCAACTCAATCACCGCGAAACCGGGGCCCCAGTCGGTGATCTCATAACCGATGAGTTTCTGGAATTCGCCCGTTTCAATGCTACTTATCGGCGGCGTATCGGCGACCACGGGATCAGCGCTGTCCTGTCAGTTCGCGGCTGATGATTTCCTTCATGATCTCGGTGGAGCCACCGGCGATCCGCGCGTAGCGGTTGTCCGCCCAGGCCTTGGCGATAGGAAATTCCGCCATGAAGCCGTAACCGCCGTGCATCTGCAGGCAGTCATCCAACGCCTGGCACATGAATTCCGACGTCTTCATTTTCGCGATGGCCCCGGTCACGGCATCCAACTCGCCAGCCAACAGAAGCTCGATACATTTGTCGATGAAGACTCGCTGGGTCACCAACTCGGCCTGAATTTCGGCTAGCTTGAAGCGCGTGTTCTGGAACCCGGCCAGGGGCTTGCCGAACGCCTTGCGTTCGTTGGTGTATTCGACCGTCCATTGCAGCGCCGCTTCGACCTGGGCGACACACCTGACGGCGACGATCAGGCGTTCCTGGGGCAATTGCTCTACCAATTGCACGAAGCCGCGGCCCTCTTCTCCCAAAAGATTGAAGGTCGGCACCCGGACGTTATCGAAGAACAACTCAGACGTGTCCTGGGCATGGAAGCCGATCTTATCCAGGTTGCGACCACGCGCGAAGCCCTCGTCACCGCGTTCGACGATAACGAGGCTCATGCCCTTCGCCCCCTCGGTGGGATTAGTCTTGCAGGCGACGATCACCAAGTCTGCCATCTGACCGTTGGTGATGAACACCTTCTGGCCGTTGATGACGTATTCATTGCCATCCTTGATCGCCGTCGTCTTGATCCCCTGCAAATCCGAACCCGCGCCCGGTTCAGTCATGGCAATGGCGGTAATGCACTCGCCCGAAATCATTTTCGGGAACCATTTGCGTTTCTGCTCTTCGGTGCCGTAGTGCGTGATATAGGGTGCGACAATTTCCGAATGCAGGTGAAAACCCGGCCCTGTGGCGTTGGCGTAGGCCATTTCTTCCAACAAGATCGTAGAGAAGAGGAAGTCGGCGCCGCTCCCCCCGTATTCTTCGGGCACGGACGAGCATAGGAAACCCTGCTCACCTGCCTTCAGCCAAACTTCTCGGCTGACCTGGCCGTCCCTTTCCCATTGGTCGTGATAGGGAGTAATTTCCTCCTCCGTGAACCGACGCACGGATTGGCGGAAAACCTCATGTTCCTCGTTGAAAATCGTCCGTGGAATCGCGTGTGAAATCACGCCTTGAGCCCTCCTCAGCCGTTTTGAAATAGTATTTCGAAAACGGAATCGACAATTCGTTCGCCTGCGTAATATAAGACGGCGAATAAAATTTCAATACGACCCCGTTTCACATGACCCTTTGTGGGCAATTCGGCGGGCGCAGAGCCAACGATCATGGGGAGAGCATCATGACAGACACGAAATTGGTCAAGGACAAGGTCGCCCTCGTTACCGGCGCTGGGCGCGGGGTCGGTGCGGATATCGCCAAGATGTTGGCGGCCCACGGCGCCAAGGTCATCGTTAATGACCTGGGCGGCACGGCCGAGGGCGAAGGCAACGATCAGATGCCAGCCATGGAGACGGTGAAGGAAATCCGCGACGCCGGCGGCGAAGCGGAAGCCAATTTTGACTCGGTCGCCGACAACAAGGCGGCGCACGGCATGATCGAACAGGCCATGGATAGCTTCGGAGCCATTGACATCGTCGTCAACAACGCCGGCAACCTGCGCGATGTAATTTTCCACAAGATGACGGAAGATGACTGGGACGCGGTCATCGGGGTCCACCTGAAGGGCAGCTTCAATACGGCCAACGCCGCCGCGCCTCACTTCCGCAAACAGGAATCGGGTTGTTTCGTACACATGACGTCGACATCCGGCCTCGTAGGCAACTTTGGACAGGCCAACTATGCGGCGGCAAAACTTGGCATCGTCGGGCTTTCGAAGTCGCTGGCCTTGGACATGTCGCGTTTCGGCGTGCGATCAAACTGTATCTCACCATTTGCCTGGAGCCGGCTGATCGGCACTATCCCCATCGCGGATGAGACCCAGGCGGCGCGGGTCGAGAAGATTAAGGCCATGACGCCAAACAAGATCGCGCCCGTGGTCGTGGCGCTTTGCTCAGACCAGGCCAAGGACGTGACTGGTCAGATCTTCGCGGTGCGCAACAACGAAATCTTCCTCATGGGTCAATCACGGCCACTCCGCGGCATGCAACGGACGGAGGGTTGGACACCGGAAACAGTTCTTGAGCACGCCTTCCCGGCCCTTGAAACCATGTTCTTCCCGCTGCATCGCAGCCAGGACATCTTTAGCTGGGATCCAGTCTAATGTCTGATTTGGTCATCAATTATGACAAACTCAAAAACTGGTCCTTCGATCCGGTCGAGCAGACCTACACGACGAAGGATTCCATCCTCTACGCACTCGGGCTCGGCTTCGGCTCCAGCCCCTTGGATGAAGGCGACTTACACTTCACCTTCGAAGAGGAAGGCTTCTCGGCAGTACCGACCATGGCCGCCGTATTGGGCACACCCGGCTTCTGGGTTCGCGACCCAAAAACGGGCGTTGACTGGAAGCAAGTTCTGCACGGCGAGCAAAGCATCGAGTTGCACAAGCCCCTGCCGGCGGAGGCAACCATCGTTGCTCAGAATTCTGTGCAGGAAGTCATAGACAAGGGTGAAGGTCGAGGGGCCTTGATCTACACGAAGCGGGAAATTTCTGACAAGGCGAGCGAAGAGCTTCTGGCCACCTGTGTCTCCACCACCTTCGCACGGGCCAACGGCGGTTTCGGTGGCCCACCCATCGAACAGCCGAAACCTCACGCACTTCCCGACCGGAATCCCGATGAGGC
>CAJWVP010000179.1 GCA_913048145.1 uncultured Rhodospirillaceae bacterium | reverse complement strand
GCGGCGGCAATTCGATCCGTATCGCACCGTATCTCTTCAATGATGCGAACGACATACGGCGAACCTTCACGGCCCTTGACGATCTTCTCGACTGAGGCCGGACGATCGCCTAACCTGCGCCGCTTCGATTTGTCGCCCCAAGGATCCCGTCGATGACGAATATCACCAAACGCACGAGCCGCATCGAGACTTCTCCGAGTTCCGTCGCCACTCAGCGCGCCCGCGAGCTGCGCGCCGAAGGCCGCGACATCGTCGCCCTGACCCAAGGTCAGCCTGACTTTCCAACCCCCGACCATGTGATGGATGCCGCCTACGCGGCCATGAAACGTGGTGAGACCACGTACACACCCGTCGGCGGCACCCCGGAGTTGAAGGATGCCATCCAGTTAAAATTCAAGCGTGAGAATGGCCTAGATTACGCCCACGATCAGATCATCGCGTCGAACGGTGCAAAGCAAACCATCTTCAATGCCATCCAGGCGACCGTTGAGGCCGGTGATGAAATCGTCATCGCTACGCCGTTCTGGGGATCCTATGCGGAAATGTCGAAGTACGCTGGCGGCGTGCCGGTGTTGGTCGAATGCCGCGAAGAGAATGGCTTCAAGCTGCAGCCCGAGGAACTGGCCAAGGCCGTGACGCCGAAAACCCGATGGCTCATGTTGAACTCACCGAACAACCCATCGGGTTCTCTCTACACGGCGGACGAATACCGCGCGCTTGGCAATGTCCTGGTCGATCATCCCGAATGCATGCTGATGAGCGACGACATGTACGAACACATCCGCTTCGATGGCATCGACTTCGTCACTCCGGCTCAGGTGGACCCGCGACTGTACGACCGCACACTCACCGTCAACGGCGTCTCCAAGGCCTATGCTATGACCGGATGGCGCATCGGCTACGCCGGGGGGCCGGCGGATTTGGTTCAGGTCATGCACAAACTTCAGAATCAAAGCACAGGCAATCCAAATTCCATCGCCCAAGCCGCGGCTATTACCGCGCTTACGGGCCCTCAAGACGTGGTCACGGAACGAGCCAAGATTTTCCAGGAGCGACGGGACTTCATGCTGGACCGCCTAAACAACTGTGCTGGCCTCAGCTGTCTTAGTCCCGACGGCGCATTCTACGTTTATCCCAGCTGCGCCGGGTTGATAGGCAAGACGTCGCCGGCCGGCCGCAAGATCGAGAACGACCGCGACTTCGTCATCTGCCTTCTGGAGGAATTCGGCATCGGCGCCGTCCACGGTGAGGCCTATGGGCTAAGTCCATACTTCCGCCTCTCCTTCGCTGCCTCCATAGAAGATCTGGACGAAGCCTGCCATCGGATTCAGACCGCGTGTCAGGCGCTAACCTAAGAGCGTTGAACCTTGCGCCAGCGCTCTTCGGTCTCATGGCCCTCCCGGCCATCGCCGACGGCGCCACAATTTGACTTGCCGCTATTCGGCTCGTTCATGAGCCGACACAATTCATTGGTGGCCCACAGATGCCGCGCGCCGCGCGGCTTATCGCCGCCTTGTGAACCAATTTGACACGACGCGAACTTTGTCACACCGGCATTACGCGATCTCAGTCACGGGGAATTCGCCAGTTGTCTTGAGAGCATAGCCCAGCGAAGCGGGACCTGTTAACATCTGCAGACATTAGTTTACGCGCACGCTCCAGCGACATTACTCTCGTCAGCTTCGGTCGCGTCGCCACCTCGGGATAACCGTCGACGGCCGCATGGACCGTCCTTGAGGGTGTCAATATCATGAATGAAAGCCGAAGCAGCGCGGGCTCCTCAGAACGCCCAAGTTCGACGACCAATGGCACTCCAAAGGAGAATTTACACCCGGAACGTGGCAATATGCTGCCCGGATTACAGAACCTGCAAAGCCAGTTTTTGGCTGTCTATCTGCCACTTGTAGTCCTTGCCGTTGTCCTCCTGTTAGGCACTTTTGGCGTTTATGCCAGCAAGTCCGCTGAAGATGCCTTGCATAAACGGATCGATAAAATGGTCACAAACCAAAGCGATGTGATCGCCAACCCACTGCGGTATAGGGACCACAAGCGTATTCAAGCCATTCTCAAGGCTATTCTTGTCGACGATGACGTGGCCGGCGTCGCGGTTTATGACGAGCCCCAAAAACCCCTGACGGCCATCGGGGACGCCGATCAGGAAAACATGAGTAAGCATCAGATTCATACCGCCGAAATAGTGTTCAAGTCTAGCGGAGGCTCCAAACGGATTGGGCAACTCATCATCTATCATTCCGACAACAGCCTAACGGCTGCGAACCACGAGCAGCTGATCTGGGGGGTCGTTCTCTGTCTGCTTTTGATCGCCACCGCTGTGGTCAGCGCGCTAGTCGCCAATTGGCGGGTGATCGCTTTGCCATTGGGACGCCTCCGTACGGCCATTGCCTTAGCTGAGAAGGCTAGTGGACACGCCTCCGTGGATTGGAAGGCGAAGGACGAATTCGGCGAGTTAGTGGCGACCTTCAACAGGATGCAGACGCAGCAGCAACGTTACAACGTTGACTTACACGCCGCCCAAGAGGATCTGGAACGTCGGGTCGAGGAACGGACCCGCGAATTACGCATGGCCCGCGATGACGCGGAAACCGCAAACCGCGCCAAAACCCAGTTTCTGCAAAGCATGAGCCATGAGTTACGGACGCCGCTCAACGCCATCCTGGGTTTTTCCGACCTGATCCGCATGTCCGCGAGCCTATCCCCGAGCACGCAGAAGAACAGCGAATACGCCAAGGATATTAACGAGAGTGCCCTGTTCTTGCTCGATATTGTTAATGACCTCCTTGATATGTCGCGCATCGAAGCCGAGGCCCTTCACCCGGAAGACAATCGGATCGATGCGGTAGCCGTCGTGGTGGAATGCTTAAACATGGTCCGGTTAATGGCGCAATCCAAAGACATTAAACTCGTCAACAATTTGCCGGAGAAGGTACCCGCCGTGGTTGGTGACCACCGTATGATCAAACAGGTTTTTCTGAACATTCTATCGAATGCATTGAAGTTCACCGACCGTGGTGGCCGGGTCGAGGTAAGCGTGGCCGTGAACAGCACCGGTGGCATGGATTTCCGCTTTACGGACAACGGCCGCGGAATTGCGCCGGGCGAAATAGAGACCATTTTCCAACCCTTCAACCGAATTGTTCCCCCGTTGGTCACCCGCGAAGAGGGCATGGGCCTTGGTTTGCCGCTGGCGAAGGCGCTGATCGATCTGCACGGCGGGGTCTTTACTATCGAAAGTGAATTGAACGAGAGCACCACGGCTTTGGTCACTCTTCCAGCAGAGCGTATTCTTACCGAACCCTCGGCGGCCTGAGGCACCTTCCGGCCGTCGTGCCGGCCAATAGTCAGCTTTATCTTGGCTCAACGGTGATTTTTTGGCAGACAAGGCGCCCTGGAATGCCGATCCTGGATTTCGGCATGCAACAATGCGGACATGACCATGACGAACGCCCCTGAGACCCCTACCGCGGCCACCGACGACAAACCGCGTGACTTCATCCGCGAGATCATCGCCGATGATTTAGCCTCCGGCCGCCACGACGAAATCGTCACGCGGTTTCCACCGGAACCAAACGGCTACCTGCATATCGGTCACGGTAAATCCATGTGCCTGAATTTCGGCGCCGCCGTGGAGTTTCACGGACGCTGCCATCTGCGCTTTGACGACACCAACCCAGCGAAGGAAGAACAGGAATTCATTAACGCCATCAAGGCCGATGTGCGATGGCTGGGTTTTGATTGGGGGGAACACCTCTATTTTGCTTCCGACAACTTCGAGCAGCTTTACACATGGGCTGAACATCTGATCATCGAGGCTAAGGCCTACGTCGATGATCTGTCCGCCAACGAGATGAGGGAATACCGCGGCACCTTGACCGAGCCGGGAAAGGACAGTCCACATCGGAACCGCGGTGTCCACGAGAACCTGGACCTGTTCCAGCGCATGCGCGCGGGCGAATTCGAAGACGGCGCGCGCGTGCTCCGGGCCAAAATCGACATGGCCTCGGGCAACATTAACCTACGCGACCCAGTTCTCTATCGGATCGTGCGCGCCCCTCATCCGCGGACGGGCGATGCATGGTGCATATATCCGACATACGATTACGCCCACGGTCAATCCGACGCGATCGAAGGGGTCACTCACTCCTTATGCACGCTGGAGTTTGAGGATCATCGGCCGCTCTACGATTGGCTGATGGAGAATTTGCCAACGCCATCGCGGCCACGTCAGTATGAGTTTTCGCGCCTCAACCTGAGCTATACGGTGCTCTCCAAACGCCGCCTGACGCAACTTGTTAAGGACGGGCACGTATCGGGCTGGGACGACCCGCGTATGCCGACACTCGCTGGCCTTCGCCGCCGTGGCCTGCCGGCAGCCGCACTCCGGGATTTTGCATCGCGCATCGGCGTCACGAAAAGCGATTCGGTTGTGGAGATGGCGCTCTTGGACCATTGCGTCCGGGACAACCTAAATAAATCAGCGCTCCGGCGCATGGCGGTGCTCGACCCACTGAAGGTGGTGATTGAGAACTATCCGGATGGCGAAAGTGAAGAGTTAGAGGCGATAAACAACCCAGAAAACGACGCTGACGGCACCCGCATGGTTCCCTTCGGGCGCGAACTTTGGATCGAGCGGGCCGACTTCATGGAAGACCCGCCAAAGAAGTTTTTCCGCCTTGCTCCTGGCCGTGAGGTTCGACTGCGTTACGCCTATTACGTCACCTGCACCGACGTCATCAAGGACCCCAGCGGCAAAGTGATGGAACTGCGGTGCACCTACGACCCGGCCACCAAGGGTGGCGATTCACCGGATGGCCGCAAGGTCAAGGCAACTCTTCATTGGGTGTCGGCGGCGCACGCAGTCGCCGCCGAGGTGCGATTTTACAAAAATCTCTTCACGGCGGAAACGCCAGGCGCGGAATCTGGTGACATCCTAGACGACATAAACCCGGACTCTCTTGACATCCTCGACAATTGCCAGTTGGAGCCAACGCTCGGCAAAACGGCCGTCGGCGATACAGTCCAGTTCGAGCGACAGGGTTATTTCGCCACCGATCCCGACTCGACGCCGGATCGGCCCGTTTTCAACCGCACCATTGGTCTTCGCGACACATGGGCGAAGGTCCAGAAAAAAGGCGGTTAAGCGGCCTAATCGGTTAGTATAAAATACCAGGTCTGTTTCTGACGACAGTTCAGCAGGCTCATGCAATCGCCAAATCTGTGATGGTGGCGATAACAAAACTTATTGTTGCCGTGGCCATCACAGACCTCTTTTAGCGTCACTGTGAATATTTCCTGCGAAGGCTGTATTAAAAAAAATCTGCCCGAATTTTCCAGGCGATTACATGCAGATCGTGCACGGCCAACATGACGGGACGGTGTCACTCACTAAAGCTATGTTGTCATGACGTGACAGGCCCCAGCCGGCGGCTTAATCTGCGTCCATTAAAGGTTATGAAGATGTCGCGATCAGATCCTGCATTCCTCTCCGGCGCCGGGGAAATCCCCCAAGACTGGGATAGTTTGGCTGCGCACCTGGCGGACCAAGGCATGACACTAGATACGGATTTCGCACCGCGCCAATTTTCCTCCGGGTTTGGCAACCTCAATTACCTGATATCGATAGACAACCATTTACGCGTGCTGCGCCGTCCGCCCATGGGACCGGTTCAACCCGGTTCCAACGACATGGGTCGCGAAAGCCGTATTCTTATGCGCTTGTGGAAGGCCTTCCCGCTGGCGCCGCGCTGCTATCATTTCTGTGACGATCCGGCGATCTTGGGCGCGCCCTGTTTTATCATGGAATACCGGCCAGGCCTGGTCATCGGTGGTATTATGCCGGAAAACTCACCCGCCGACGCTGGCTACGGCCTGGGCCGCATGCTCACCGAGCAATTAGCGACCTTCCACGCCATCGATCCAGTGAAGGTCGATCTGGATACTTTAGGAAATCCGAACGGCTACCTTGCCCGCACTCTTAAGGGCTGGAAAAAGCATGGCGCGGCCGCCTGGGGCGGAGACATTCCCTCGGCGCTGACGACGCTTGCCGATTGGCTGGACGCGCGGCTCATTGCAGACGCGCAGGCAACGCTCATTCATAATGATTTCAAGCTGGACAACGTGATCCTGGACCCGGATACGCTTGCCCCCCTGGCCGTAATCGACTGGGACATGGGCACGCGCGGCGATCCGCGCTGGGACTTAGCTGTTATGCTCGGCTATTGGGCGGAAGCTGGCGATCCAGACGCCATGCTGGAGTTGGACCAGATGCCAACTGCCGGACACGGTTT
>CAJWVP010000178.1 GCA_913048145.1 uncultured Rhodospirillaceae bacterium | reverse complement strand
CGTCGCCCGAAGGACTGATCGCTACGGCGCCCGCAAGTTTTTTTGGGTCTCGGCTTTGCGCAACCCAACAAGAATAATTCTTGGGAAAGGCAGCAAGTGCCATTCGAGAAATCGGAATATTGGTTCTTAGGAGCCGAATTCACGGAGCAGGCGTCCGGATTGGGTTGCGGTGGGTAACAGGCCGTTTTCACCCGCAATCCGTGTGCCGTTGACCCACACGCCATGGACTCCGACGGCGCTGCACGTCAAGCGAGGGCCGTTCCCCGGTAGGTCAAAGACCCGCCGATTCGGGCCTCGACCGACAGTAGCCGGGTCGAACAGCAACAAATCCGCGTGATAGCCGGGCGCGATCCGGCCGCGGTCTGGAATTCGGAAAATCTCCGCCGGCTTGCCTGACAGCTCATGAACCGCCATTTCTAGGGGCAGTGCGCCCAGATCGCGGGACCAATGGCCCATGAGGTGCAGGCCGAAACCGGCGTCACAGAAGAACGTCAGATGCGCGCCGGCGTCGCTCAAGGCTACCGACGCGCTGGGATCGCGGATCATCCGGCCGACGGCATCTTCGTCGGAATTCAGCAACACCGCTGTGAAGATTGTATCCATGCCGTCGGCGATGGCAAAATCTAGCATCCAGTCCAGGGGCTCGACGTTTGCGTCGCCAGCTAACTGCGCCACGGTCTTGCCTTCCGCGTGGGCATGGGTGGCATCGCCAACCTCGACAACTACCAACTTGTGCCATTCGCCGTTGAATAGGCGCACGCCAGCCGGTTCTGCCAGTTCGGCTCGGACCGCGTCCCGAAACGCCGTATCCGAGAGTATGGCCGGCAAGAACTCCGACTCCACCTTCATGGCCGGGGACCAGGCGTTGAGGCTTTCGAAGGGGTAGGCCGACCGGATGGTAAAATCCATGGTTAGCGGACAGCACGACACCTGGCCCCAAAGTTCCTGGCCCCGTCTGCGGGCTGCCGTGATGGCTGCCAGTTCGTCGAAGGTGCCCGTGGGGTTGGTTGAATTGTGCAGGAGCGCCGCTATCATGATTGGGCGGTCGATCTTCTTAGCTAAGTTTTCCAGATAAGGCACATCTGTCCGGGCCCCCTTGGTCAGCATGAAAATGCCCCGCCCGTGTTTGCCAAGAACACTGCCCAGGGCCTCCAGCTCCCGGTCATCGGCAAGTCGCGACGGCATCGGAAGGCCGCCATGGCCATTGTGCTGGGGCGCCGTGGAGGTGGCAAAGCCGATGGCGCCGGCGCGCATGCCTGCATCGACGATGGCTTCCATGGCGGTGATTTCGTCATCGTTCGCTGCACGCTCGGTGGCGGCGTTACCCATGACATAGGTGCGAAGCGACGAATGGCCGATGAAGGCCGCTACATTCAGCGCCAGACCGCGCCTCTCGATCATGTCCAGATATTCCGGGACAGATTCAAATGACCAATCGATACCGGCGCGGAGCGCGTCCAGAGACATGCCTTCCACTTGGGTCAGGTTGCGCATGATGAGTTCCCGGTCCGCTTCCCGGCAGGGGGCGATCGTGAACCCGCAGTTGCCGATCACCGCCGTGGTTACGCCTAACGATGACGACGGGTCCAGAAGGGGGTCCCAGGTGACCTGGGCATCGTAATGCGTATGGGTATCTATGATGCCAGACATGAGTGCTAAGCCGTCCGCGTCGATGACCTCGGCCCCGGCCGAGTCCAAGCCCTTGCCAATCTGACTGATGACGCCGTTCTCGACGGCAACGTCGCTGGAACCTTGCGGCGGATTTCCAGACCCATCGTAGACCAGGGCGTTTCGAATGATCGTTTTCATTTTATGATTATCAGTCTGTGCATGATTAAATGTATTCATATGCTGGTCATAAGGATGACACGCTCCATTCACGTGATTTCGTCCCGATTGCAGCGCAAGGACATTTTGGAGAATTCCATGACCAAGATGATCTTAGTCGTCGAGGACAATGAACTGAACCAAAAGTTGTTTCACTATATTCTTGTGGCTAGCCTTTGAGCCTCGTCTGGAGTAGTTCGTTCACGGCCTGCGGGTTGGCTTTCCCTTGCGTCGCTTTCATCACTTGACCGACGAACCAACCGATGGCCTTGTCGTTGCCGTCACGGACCTGGTCGGCCTGTTCCGGGTTGGAGATGATGGCCGCGTCCACGGCGGCTTCGATGGCGCCTGTGTCCGTGATCTGTTTGAGGCCTTTCTCCTCGATGATGGCGGCCGGGTCCTTGGAGGTCTCGAACATCTCCTCGAACACGTCCTTGGCGATGCGCGAAGAAATCGTGCCATCCGCCAACAAGTCCAAAAGGCCGCCTAGATGGGTCGCGCTGATGGGGCTTTCTGTGATCTCTTTGCCGGCCGCATTCAATGCCCCGAAGAGATTAGTGGTCAGCCAGTTCACAGCCAGCTTCGCATTGCGGCCCTCTGCGGCTTCCTCGAAGAACAGGGCTGTTTCCTTATCCGCGACCAATACGCCAGCATCGTATGCGGACAGGCCATAGTCGACTATGAAACGATCCTTTTTGGCGTCCGGCAGTTCAGGCAGGTTGGCGGCGATCTTGTCCACGTAGGTTTGATCCAGATCGAGCGGCAGCAGGTCCGGGTCAGGGAAGTAACGATAGTCGTGGGCGAATTCCTTGGCCCGCATGGAACGCGTCTCCGATCGGTTTGGATCGAACAGGCGGGTCTCCTGGACTACTTCATCTCCCGATTCCCAGACGTCCACCTGACGAGCGGCCTCGACCTCGATAGCCTGCATGATGAAGCGGACCGAGTTGACGTTCTTGATCTCGGCGCGGGTACGATAGTCCGTTGCACCCTGCAGACGCACGGAAACGTTCACGTCCGCCCGAAGCGAACCCTGTTCCATGTTGCCGTCACAGGAGCCCAAATAGCGCATGATGGAGCGCAGCTTGCGCACATAGATGCCGGCCTCCTCCGGTGATCGAAGGTCGGGCTTGGAAACGATCTCCATTAGGCATACGCCGGCGCGGTTCAAATCAATGAAAGAGCGTTTTGGGTCCTGGTCGTGCATGGACTTGCCGGCGTCCTGCTCCATGTGCAGGCGCTCGATACCAATTTCCCGGGTCGTGCCGTCCGGCATGTCCAGGACGACGGTGCCTTCACCCACAATCGGATACTGGTACTGGCTGATCTGATAGCCCTGAGGTAGGTCGGCGTAAAAATAGTTCTTCCGTTCGAACACAGAGTGCAGGTTGATCTGGGCGTTCAGGCCCAAACCCGTCCGCACCGCTTGTTCCACGCATATTTCGTTGATGACCGGCAGCATGCCCGGCATAGCCGCATCGACCAGGGAGACCTGGGTGTTGGGTTCGGCGCCGAAGTCCGTGGGCGAACCGGAGAATAGCTTTGCCCGCGAAGAGACCTGGGCATGGACCTCAAGACCAATCACCACTTCCCAGGTGCCGCTGTCGCTTTCGATCAAATAGGCCATCTCACTGCCCTCCCAGGTACCTTGGCTTGGCCGTGAAATTCGCAGCCCGCTCGAGCGCGTCGGCAGCGCGGAACATGGTTTCTTCGTCGAAGGGCTTAGCGACAACCTGAAGCCCTAAGGGCAGGCCGGACTTATCCAGGCCTGCCGGCACGCTGATGCCTGGGAGGCCCGCCATATTGGCGGGCACCGTGAATACGTCGTTCAAGTACATGGCTACCGGATCGTCCATTTTCGCGCCGATGGGGAAGGCGGCGTTGGGCGCTGTAGGGGTGAGCAGCACGTCCACGTCCTCAAAGACCGTGTTGAACTCATTAAGAATGATGGTCCGCACCTGTTGGGCTTTCACGTAGTAGGCGTCGTAGTAGCCCGCTGACAATACGTAAGTTCCGATCATCACCCGGCGGCGTACTTCGGCGCCGAAGCCGGAACCTCGGGTGTTTTCATACATTTCGTCTAGGGTCGCGCCTTCGACCCGAAGGCCGTAGCGTACACCGTCATAGCGCGCCAGGTTGGAGGATGCCTCCGCCGGGGCGACGATGTAATAAGCCGGCAATGCATACTTAGTATGCGGTAAGGAAACCGGTTTGATCTCCGCGCCGACCTCTCTCATCCAGGCCGCACCCTGGTCCCAAAGTGCTTGGATTTCCTCGGGCATACCGTCGAGGGTGTACTCTTCTGGGATGCCGACCGTCAGGCCTTTCAAATCACCGCCAATCGCGGCTTCAAAATTCGGCACGTCGATGGGGGCGGAGGTCGAATCCTTAGGGTCATGTCCGGCCATGCCTTCGAGCATCAGCGCGTTATCGCGGACTGTGCGAGCGAAGGGACCGGCCTGGTCTAAGCTGGAGGCGAAGGCCACCGTGCCCCAGCGGGAACATCGCCCATAGGTCGGCTTCATGCCGACGACGCCGCAGAGACTGGCAGGCTGCCGGATCGAGCCACCCGTATCCGTGCCAATAGAGCCGGGACAGATATTGGCTGCGACCGCGGTGACCGAGCCGCCTGAGGAGCCACCGGGTACCAGGTCCTCACCGTTGGGGCCAACCCATGGGTTTTTAACGTTGCCGTAGTAGCTGGTGATGTTGGCGGATCCCATGGCAAATTCGTCAAGGTTGGTCTTGCCCAGCATCACCGCACCCGCATTGATGAGATTTTGCGACACGGTCGATTCGTAGGTTGGCGTGAACCCGTCCAAGATGTGTGACGCAGCCGAGGTCAGGGTGCCCGTGGTGCAGAACAGATCCTTCACGGCGATGGGGATGCCGTCAAGCGCCCCTAGGGCCTCGCCCCGGGCGCGCCGCGCGTCCGAGGTAGCAGCTCGTTTACGGGCGATTTCCGGCGTCTCCGTGATGAACGCATTGAGGTTGCGCGCCGCTTCCATGGCGGTAATGCAGTCTTCGGTCAGTTCGGCGGCGGAGAAGTCGCCTGCAGCCAGACCGTCACGGGCCTCGGCGAGGGTCAGGTCATTGAGCTTGCCCATCAGTCCAACACCTTTGGCACGGCATAAAAATCCTTCACCCGGTCCGGCGCATTGGCGAGGACCTTTTGGGTGACGTTGCCGTCGGTCACCTGATCGGGGCGCTGTGGGGTCAGCATTTCCGCGACCGAGGTCATGGGCTGGACGCCGTCCGTATTGACCTCACCTAATTGCTCCACCCAGCCGATGATGCTGTTCAACTCGTCCGCTAAGGGCTCGAGTTCGGCGTCTTCGATTTTGATCCGCGCTAGAAAGGCGATTTTGCGCACGTCATCACGGTCGAGGGACATGGAAATTCCTGTTCGATGCCTTGAAAAATATATCCTTTGCAGCGGCGCGGAAACTATCACCGGGGTGACCGATGAGCAAGGATCGCGACTTCTTTGAAAAGGGTGAGCCTTGACTCCTGGCCAAGTCCGCTAGGCTGGTTTGAGACCACAGGGGAGATGATATTATGGCCCGCATCGCCATAGGCGGTTTTCTACACGAAACCAATTGCTTTGTGCCCATGCGCACGGATTACGCCTACTACAACAACGGTGGCGAGTTTCCACCGCTCGCGCGTGGCGTCGAAGTCATCGAACGGACCATCGGCGCGCCCTTCGGCATGTCAGGATTTTTGGATGAGATGGGGGACGAACACGAACTGGTGCCGCTGATCTGGGGCCACGCGGGCGCTGGCGGCTACATCACGGACGATTGTTTTGAACGCATTGTCGGCGAACTGGTCGGCATGCTGTCCGAGGCTATGCCCGTGGATGCGGTTTATCTGGATCTCCACGGCGCCATGTGTTCGGAGACGTTTCCCGACGCGGAAGGCGAATTGTTGCGCCGGGTACGCGCTTGTGTCGGTGCCGATATACCCGTGGTGATCACCCTCGACTACCATGTCAACATCACCCAGCAGATGGTCGACAACTGCGACGGGATGGCTATTTATCTCACTTATCCACATGTCGACCGCCAGCATACGGGCGGCCGCTCAGCGGTATTGCTGAAGCGTGTGCTGGCCGAGGGTATTCCGCCTTTCAAGGCCCTGCGGCGCATTCCATTCCTATTGCCCCTGAATTTCCAATGCACCTTGGTGGAGCCGACGAAGGCGATCATCGAAGCGTCGGTGGCGGCGGAAGGTGGTGACGTCTTGAACCTCAGCTATGGTGCCGGGTTTCCGCCGTCCGACCTGGCCGAATGCGGCCCCGCGGTGGTCTGCCACGCCTTCACGCAGGAGGCGGCCGATCGGAACGCCGACATGTTGGAGGCGATGATCCTGGAACGCGAGGCGGCGTTTGCGGAACCGCTGTTGGATACGGACGACGCCGTCGCCCAGGCCATGGACTTGGCGACCGCGGCCGATAAGCCGGTTATCATCGCCGACACCCAGGATAATCCCGGGTGCGGCGGCACTTGCGATACAACGGGTCTATTGGGGTCTCTGCATCGCCAAGGCGCCGAGGGTGTC
>CAJWVP010000177.1 GCA_913048145.1 uncultured Rhodospirillaceae bacterium | reverse complement strand
CAGGGTTTCTCGGAGTAGGGGTTGTAGGTCCTCATGGAACGGTGGCGCCCGAACGTCTGATCTCCACCGGAACCCAAACCGGCTGAATTTGTTGAGGAAAGTGAGCCATGACTGTAGAATACGGCGGCTTTCATTTTGTGCCGGCGCTCATCTGCTCCTCACCCGGCGCCAATCCTGCTAAACACATTAGAAATTTACCGTAATCGTAAGAGAGATCTAGTTATGTCCTTAGTGGCCGAAGATAAAGCCAAGGTCGTCAGTGAGTACGCCACCGCGCCCGGTGATACAGGTTCTCCCGAGGTTCAGGTTGCCTTGCTCACAGCACGGATCAGCGATCTGACCGACCATTTTAAAACCCACATTCATGATCATCACTCGCGGCAGGGCTTGCTCCGAATGGTGAACCGCCGTCGCAAACTTTTGGACTACCTAAAAGATCGCGATGCGGAACGTTATCGGACGCTAATCGGCCGCCTCGGGCTGAGACGCTAAGCCCTACTGACACTTTTAAACCTACGGAGTTATCCGCTTGAACAAAACCGTTGAAACATTCCAGTATGGCGATCAGGAATTTCGTCTGGAAACTGGGCAAATCGCCCGACAGGCATCTGGTGCCGTGCTCGCCAGCATGGGCGAAACCGTTGTCCTGGTGACTGTGGTGGCCGCACGTGAGTCGAGTGGCCGGGATTTTTTCCCACTTACCGTAGATTACGAAGAACGCACCTACGCCGCCGGCAGAATTCCCGGCGGTTTTTTTAAGCGCGAAGGACGACCATCAGAAAAGGCAATCCTTACCTGCCGCTTGATTGATCGGCCAATCCGTCCACTTTTTCCGGACGGTTTCGACAATGAGGTGCAGATTGTTGCGACGGTCATGTCAGTAGATCCGGAAATTGATCCTGATGTGGTGGCGATGGTCGGCGCATCCGCCGCCCTCTCTATCTCAGGCGTTCCCTTTAATGGCCCAGTCGGGGCTGCCCGAGTCGGGTTTATCGACGGCAATTATGTTCTGAATCCAAGCGCAAGCCAGCTCGAGAGCTCGGCGCTGGATCTGGTCGTGGCGGGAACCAAGGGCGCAGTACTCATGGTTGAGTCGGAAGCGAAGGAGCTGACCGAAGAGCAGATGCTCGGAGCCGTGGTGTTTGGACATGATGCCTCCCAAGCAGCGATCTCGGCCATTGAAACCCTTTCGGCCAAGGTCGGCGCGGAACGCTGGGACTGGGAGGCCGCGGCCCAGGATCAAGAACTCCAGGAAAAGGTCTCGGCCCTGGTGGCCGCAGACGTAGAGAGCGCCTACCAGATTGCAGATAAAACTGCGCGACAGGATGCCATGACGGCAGTGCGGGACAAAGCGGCCAGCCAACTCGTGACCGAGGACGCGGAAACGGATCTCGCTGATCGCGTCAAAGGCGCAGTCAAGAGCATCGAAAAAGCGACCGTTCGGGGCCGGATTCTCTCTAACGAGCCACGAATTGATGGGCGCGACGTAGAGACGGTTCGACCCATCAGCATCGAAACCAGCGTGCTTCCCAGAACCCATGGATCTGCGCTCTTCACCCGCGGAGAGACCCAGGCCCTGGTGGTCACGACGCTGGGCACCGGCCAAGACGAACAGATCATTGACGGTCTGGCTGAGGACTATCGTCAGCACTTCATGCTGCACTACAACTTCCCGCCGTACTCCGTTGGCGAAGCCGGGCGGTTCGGGTTCACAGGCCGGCGCGAAGTTGGTCATGGCAAGCTCGCTTGGCGGGCCGTACATCCGTTGATGCCGGAAAAGGTTGACTTCCCCTACACGGTGCGAGTGGTCTCGGAAATCACGGAGTCGAACGGCTCATCCTCCATGGCGACGGTCTGCGGGTCCTCGCTGTCCATGATGGACGCGGGCGTGCCGCTCTCGAGCCCGGTTGCCGGGATCGCCATGGGCCTAATTAAGGAAGACGACGGCTTTGCCGTCTTATCCGATATCCTCGGCGACGAGGACCATCTGGGCGACATGGACTTTAAGGTGGCCGGTACCGAAAAGGGTATCACGTCTCTGCAGATGGACATCAAGATCACTTCGATCACGAAGGAGATCATGGAAGTAGCGCTCGACCAGGCCCGTGACGGCCGGCTCCACATCCTTGACGAAATGGCCAAGGGCCTGACCGCAGCGCGCGAGGGCGTGTCCCAGCACGCGCCCCGGATCGAGACGATCTCCATCAATAAGGATAAAATCCGAGACGTCATCGGCCCTGGCGGCAAGATGATCCGCGAAATCTGTGAGACAACGGGCACCAAGGTTGACATTGACGACGACGGCACAGTGAAGGTCGCCGCTGTTGACGCCAACGCCATGCAGGAGGCCATCGATTGGATCAAGGGCATCACCGCTGAGCCAGAAGTCGGCAAGATTTATGAAGGTAAGGTGGTGAAGATTGTCGATTTCGGCGCCTTCGTGAACTACATGGGCAATAAGGACGGCTTAGTTCACATTTCGGAACTGGCGGACCACCGGGTCGGCAAGGTCACCGATATCATTCAAGAAGGTGACGCTGTGAAAGCCAAGCTGATCGGGATTGATGACCGCGGTAAGGTTAAACTGTCCGTGCGGATGGTTGACCAGGAAACCGGTGAGGACATCTCCGACCAGGTCAAGCCGAAGGGTGATCGAGCGCGTAACTAGCTCATCTGCCTTAATTATTCCCTACGGCGGCCCGAGATTCGCTTCTCGGGCCGCCGTACTTTTTTGCAAAGATGGCATCGTCTTTTGGGAATGGTTGGGATATAAGAAATGTGAAGATTTCAAGATTATGAGTATCAGGGAAGGCGTGAGGCTTTTGACCCAACAGAACACTTTCACCTACGAAGAGCTTCTGGCTTGCGGGCGCGGGGAGCTATTCGGCCCTGGCAACGCGCAGCTGCCGCTGCCGCCGATGCTCATGTTCGATCGGATCACCTCGATCACCGCCAACGGGGGCGCCTACGGCAAGGGCCAGGTGATCGCCGAGTTGGATATCAAACCTGATCTCTGGTTTTTTTCCTGTCATTTCCAAGGCGATCCGGTGATGCCCGGATGCCTGGGCCTTGATGCGCTCTGGCAGATGGTCGGTTTCTTTCTGGGTTGGACGGGCGCACCGGGCCATGGCCGCGCGCTTGGCGTCGGTGAAGTGAAATTCACGGAGCAGGTCCAGCCGAGCGCGTCGTTGGTATCCTTCATGGTCGATATCAAGCGCGTGATGAGCCGCAAGATCACCCTGGGCATTGCCGACGGCAAGATGTTGGTGGACGGCACCGTCGCCTACGTTGCCGAGGGCATGAAAGTGACCCTATTCACCGAAGACGAAGATAACTGAGGGTGCGAATATGAGACGCGTCGTCGTGACCGGCATGGGAGTTGTGTCGCCCATAGGCAACAACGTTGCTGAGGTGACCGAGAGCCTGCGAGCCGGCAAATCTGGGATCACATTCTGCGAAGACTACGCCGAAATGGGGTTCCGCTCGCATGTGCATGGCAAGCCAAAAATCGACATGGACGACATGATTGATCGCAAGCTTCGCCGGTTCATGGGCGACGGTTCGGCCTACAACTACGTGGCCATGTGTGAGGCTATCAAAGACGCGGGCCTTGCCGAAACTGAAGTTAAGGATGAGCGCACGGGCCTCGTCATGGGCTCCGGCGGGCCGACCACGTCGGCACTGGTGAGCGCTGCCGACGTGACCCGCGAACGCGGCCCGAAACGCATTGGCCCCTACGCTGTGCCAAAATCTATGTGCTCTACCAATTCCGCGAACATGTCGACGGCCTTCTGCATGCGCGGGCTCAGCTATTCCATTTCGTCTGCTTGTGCGACCAGCGCGCATTGCGTAGGAAACGGCGCGGAACTGATCCAATGGGGCAAGCAGGACATCGTCTTCGCCGGCGGCGGCGAAGAGGTGGATTGGACACTCAGCGTTCTGTTCGACGCCATGGGCGCGCTGTCCTCCAAGTATAACGACACGCCGGAGAAATCGTCCCGGCCATTCGACGTGAACCGGGATGGGTTCGTCATCGCCGGTGGCGCCGGGGTTTTGGTGCTTGAGGAGCTGGATCGGGCCAGGGCGCGCGGCGCCAACATTTATGCGGAGGTGGTTGGTTACGGCGCGACCTCCGATGGTGTCGACATGGTGGCGCCCACCGGCGAAGGTGGCCAGCGCTGTATGCGCATGGCGACGGCGGGCCTTGGGAACACGACTGTCGATTACATCAACGCGCACGGCACCTCGACACCCGTGGGCGACATGATTGAGTTGAATTCCATCCAGGAAGTTTTCGGCGCCCATCGTCCGAAGATCTCGTCGACGAAGTCCCTGACGGGTCACTCTCAGGGGGCGACGGGTGTCCATGAAGCTATCTATTCGCTGATCATGCTCGACAATGATTTCATCGCCGCTTCAGCGAACGTCGAGGAAATGGATCCTGAGGCTGGTGACGCCCATGTGGTGACCGAGCGGATCGACGATGCTGGACTGAATTGCGTGTTGTCGAACAGCTTCGGCTTTGGCGGCACCAACGCGTCATTGACCTTCAGTCGCTACGATCAATAGGTGGCGGACCGAACGCCGATGCCAGATTCCTTCAAATCCGATACTGACACCTGGACCAGTACCACGCCGGGTCCGATGATGGCCGGCAAGCGCGGTCTCATCATGGGGGTCGCTAACCATAATTCCATAGCCTGGGGTATTGCTCGGGCGCTTCATCAGCAGGGTGCTGAACTTGCCTTCACCTGTCAGGGCGAAGCGTTGGAGCGCCGAGTCTGGCCCTTGGCTGAACAGGTGGGTTCTGACATTGTGGAACTTTGCGATGTGGAGGACATGAAGGCCTTGGGTAGCGTCTTCGGCCGGTTGTCGTCGCGCTGGGACCGGTTGGATTTCGTCGTCCACGCCATCGCTTATTCCGATAGGGAGGAGTTGAAGGGCGACTACGTGGACACTAGCCAAGAAAACTTCCGGCGGACCATGGACGTATCCTGTTACTCTTTTACTGCCGTCGCCCATCACGCAGCCAAGTTGATGACCAATGGCGGTAGTCTCTTGAGCCTCAGTTTTTATGGCGCTGAAAAGGTAATGCCCAATTACAACGTCATGGGCGTAGCGAAGGCGGCCCTGGAGGCTTCCATCAAGTATCTGGCCAACGACTTAGGCCCTCAGAACATCCGGGTCAACGGAATCTCGGCTGGCCCCATGCGTACCCTAGCTGGCAGTGCCATCGGCGGCGCGAGGGATATCCTGCGGCGTTCCCAGGAAGTCGCGCCATTAAGCCGCGCGCTTTGCCAGGAAGACATCGGCGGCGGCGCGCTATACTTCCTGTCCGATTTGTCGAAGAGCGTCACCGGCGAAATTCACCATATCGACAGCGGTTACAACGCCATCGGCATGTCATTTGTGGACTCGCGCCTCGAATAGGGGTATTGGAAAAATTCCAACTTAGCTATTGAAATTCCGTGCCAGCGTACATATCGTCCGTAAAATTTCTATGGATATGCGTTTGGCTGTTAGCAAAAGGCAAAACCCGCGTAGCGGGTCTGTTCGGTGGCCAACCCTTCAAGAGACTAAAGTGAAAGACGCCATGGATGCCAGACCCTACAGCCACGTCATAGAAACGCTTCGCGGCGCCAACCTGCGTCCGACGCGCCAGCGCATCGCCCTGGCAAAACTGTTGTTCGACGATGGGCATCGCCATGTGACTGCCGAAAGCCTCCACGCGGATGCGCAGGAGGCGGCCATCAGAGTGTCCCTGGCCACGGTCTACAATACGCTGCATCAGTTCACTGAAGCCGGTCTTTTGCGTGAGATCGTTGTTGATTCGCAACGCTGTTACTTCGATACCAATACGGAAAACCACCATCATTTCTTCTGCGAGGAGACCAACTCTCTGCAGGACATCTCCGGTGAGGACGTGGTTTTGTCGAAGCTGCCCGCGCCTCCGGAAGGTAAAACCATAAAGCGTGTCGACGTTGTAGTCCGCATTTGATAATCATTATCAATCAATAAGTTATGGCATAGTTTAGAAATAATCAAGTAAATGTTGACTCACCTATGCCCAGTCCCCATATGTATATTCTGCGGTCGGTTGGACCGCGTCATCGTTCTATTGATTACGGACTAATATCTCGACACGGAGGTCACTCATGAGCTTGCAAGGCACGAAAACCGAAGAAAACCTGAAAGCGGCGTTCGCCGGCGAATCCCAGGCTAACCGCCGCTATCTCTACTTTGCTCAGAAAGCCGACATTGAGGGCTACAATGACGTCGCCACCGTGTTCCGCTCCACCGCAGAAGGTGAAACGGGCCACGCGCACGGCCATCTGGAGTTCCTTGAAGAGGTGGGCGATCCTGCCACCGGCCTCGCCATTGGCGGCACCACTGACAACCTGAAGGCAGCGATTGCTGGTGAAAC
>CAJWVP010000176.1 GCA_913048145.1 uncultured Rhodospirillaceae bacterium | reverse complement strand
CGGGTTGCTGGGTGGCGAAGACGAAGAAGGGACCTTCGGCGGTGACTATCCGGCGATCGTACCTTTGTTGCCGACCGGCTTGGACGCTACGGCAGCGCACCTGACCTGGGATGACCAGAAACTGGAGGCTGGCGCAGGCACCTTCTTCGAGATCGCTGGCTGCTATCGCCGTTATCACGCACCACTTTGCCGCACTGTCTTTCTGGGAACACCGCCCAAGGAGATGTTGGCCGCCGAGGAGGCGCTGCAAGAAGGCATTGCCGATAGCATCGACGCGGCCAGGCCTGGTAACACCGCCGGTGACGTGGCCCGGGCCTTCTATGCGGTTTTGAAAAAGTGCGGGATCGCCCGGGATGGCCGGTGCGGGTATCCCATCGGCCTTAGTTATCCTCCCGATTGGGGCGAACGGACCTTTTCAATTAGGTCCGAAGACGAGACGGTGCTGTGCCCGAACATGACGTTCCATCTCATGCCCGCGCTTTGGATGGATGAATGGGGACTGGAGATCACGGAACCCTTGTTGGTCGGCACCTCGGGGCCAGCGACCTGCCTTGCCGACTATCCGCGCAAACTTTTTGTGAAGGCGTGAGGCCATATCCTGCAATGCCCAGCTCCCGACGATCATAGCCATCCTAGATGGCCTGATCGCCTTTCTGACTGTCTCGGTGGACAGAATTTTGACGTTGATCGATTGCGCGGCCGCGCGCTGGGCCGGCGAAGGATAGCCGAATTAGGACTGGATTGATTGACGGATTATGTCCGCGCCTTTCTCAGCAATCATCAGTGTTGCCGCATTGGTGTTCGCTGATGGCATGGTCGGCATTACCGACGCGTCTATGACCCGAAGCCCCTTGATGCCGTGGACACGCAGTTCCCGGTCCACGACGGCCATGGGATCAATTCCCATCCGGCAGGTCCCCATGGCGTGGTAGACGGTGGCGCCGCGGGCCTGGGCATAGTCCAGTAAGGCGGCTTGATCCACCACATCCGGTCCTGGCAGGGTCTCCTCGGCCATGTACGGTGACATAGCGTCCGTCTGCATGAACCGTCGGCTCCATTGCAGGCCGGAGACGATGGCCCGTTGGTCCTCCGGGGCGTCGAGGTAATTGGGTTGGATGGCTGGCGCATCGTCTGGGTTTGGCGTCCGGGCTCGGACATAGCCCCGGCTTTCTGGGCGCATCTGCCACACACCCGCTGTCATGCCGGGGAATTGCTGCAACTGTCCGATCATGCCGTCGCTGTAGCTGGCCGGTGTGAAGACGAATTGCAGGTCCGGCGTCTCCAAATGGTCGGCGGATCGATGAAACACAGCCACGTGTGCGGGGCTGAAGGCTAGCAATCCACGGCGGGCCACGACCCATTTGGTGATTTCCCAACCCAATCGCCAGCCCCGGGCGCGTTCGTTCAAGGTGATGGGTTGGGTCACGCGGCAAGCTGTGCGGACGGCGAAGTGATCACGGAGATTTTCACCCACCCCGGGAAGTTCGTGAACCACGGGGATCCCCAGGGTTTGCAACAGGGTGCCCGGACCAATGCCCGAGACCTGAAGTAAATGTGGTGAGCCGATCGCGCCGGCGCTCAGAATGACGGAGTGGCGTGCGTGCGCAGATCGTGCGCTGCCGTGACGATGGTAAAGGACACCGGTGCACCGCCCGTCTTCGATGCTTAGCCGTTGCACCATTGCCTCGGACGTCACGATCAGATTGCGCCGCTGTATTACCGGACGCAGGTACGCGGTGGCAGCACTATGACGAGTGCCATTCCGGATAGTCCGTTGATAGTAGGCGACGCCTTCCTGGACGCGTCCGTTATAGTCCGGATTCTCTGATATGCCGAGGGATTGGACGCCGGCAATGAAAGCTTCGGAAAGGGGGTGGCGTTCGTGTATGTCCGACACGTGTACCGGTCCTTCGGTGCCGCGTGTCTTCGCGTCGCCTTCTGGACGGGTTTCTGACTTCTTAAAATAGGGCAGGACATCCTCATAGGACCAACCGAAATTTCCGGCTTGCGCCCAGGTGTCATAGTCCTGTGGTTGGCCGCGGACGTAAAGGTGCCCATTGATGGCGCTGGAGCCGCCGAGAACTCGGCCTCGCGGGAACAAAATCTCCCGATCTTTTGTCGCTGCGTTGGGTTCCGTCTTAAAACACCAATTAAATCCGGGATGATCGATCGTCTTGATGAATCCCGCTGGTGCGGCGACAAAGGGATGACGATCGGAGCCCCCGGCCTCCAAGACCATTACCGAGTGCCGACCATCCTCAGTCAATCGGTTCGCAAGCACGCAGCCAGCAGATCCGGCGCCAACGATAACGAAGTCGAAGGTTTCCTTGGCCTCCATGCGAAAGCTATCAGGCCGCGTTCGTGAGAGTTGGCGTGTCGCCGGTGATTGTGGTCCGAACCATATGGCGCTTTTCCGTTGTGCTGGTGAAAGGTGATGCGCGATGCACGGTCACCCTATTGTCCCACATGATCACGTCATGTTGAAGCCGATGATGTCGGTAGATAAAGCGTTCCTGGGTGGGGAATTTGGTCAATTCGTCAGTAAGTGCACGACTTTTATCGAATGGCATGCCTTCAATCTCGACGTAATGGGCCCCAATATAGAATGATCCCCCCCGCGCCGTGATCCAACACCATAGCCGGCGTACTGGGGGGAGAGCGGCGCGCTCTTCATCCGTGACGATGTTTCCGTCTGAATCGAAGTTTGACAAAACGACCACCTTTGAGCCGGTGCCTACGGTCCCTGGTTTCGTCGTCTCCAATACACCAAAAATTTCGGAGAAGGCGATCTGCCGATCATCATCAATATCCTGTTTTGGAAAAATCAGAACGGGATGCGCCTCAAAAGCCTGAGCAACGGCATTGCCGATCTGGTCATCAAGCGGTTGGGTCAGATCGAGACCCTCAATTTCTGCTGCGAAGGTGGGGGAAAGAGGAGCCACGGAACGCATTGATACGACCTTACCACTAGCAAAAATCTCTAACCTAAGCTGGCGAGGAAATATTTTAAGGTCCATGCACGGCCATTTCAAAAACCCCAAGCAGGAGAGGGCGTAAACCAGATGGAACGTCCACGGCCTTTTAGGTGCGATCCGTTACGACCTTTGGTCAGACCTTCACAGCGCAGCAGTAGCCGTTATAGGCAATGTTGCGGATATTGCCTGTAAGCAGATAGCCACTATTTAGCCGAGGGTTTATGGATCTTCCCCACCATTTCCCGCCCAAAGGAATTCATGTAAAACGTTGCCCCTGTTGAGGGGCTTTTAGCCTGTCGGAATAAGACGGATCAAGGTGATTTCCGACGGGGCGCCAAACCGTTTTGGCGGGCCCCAATAGCCGGTTCCTCGGCTCGTGTAGACCCAGAGTTTGTTTAACCGGCACAATCCCGCCGTGTACGGCTGCTGCATGCGTACGAATAGATTCCACGGCCAGAACTGGCCGCCATGAGTATGGCCAGACAGTTGCAGGTCGAAGCCCGCTTCCGCCGCCGCGGTTGCTGAGCGTGGCTGATGGGCTAGTAGGACCTTGGGCGCATCGTTGGGACTGCCGTCTAGAGCTTTTGCCGGGTTGCTACCGTGCAGCTCCGGGCTGGTCTCGTTCGGGTTGCGGCTGATTGCCGAATAGTCGTTAACGCCAGCAATAACCAATTGTGCTCCGTTATGGTTGATGACTACGTGTTCATCGGTCAGCGTTTTCAGGCCTAATCTCCGGAATTCGGTCATCCAATCGTCGGCCCCAGAGTAGTATTCGTGGTTTCCGGTGACGACAAAACAGCCGTGACGGGCCCTCAACTCAGCAAGTGGAGCCGTGTGGTCCGTCAGAATATCGACTGTATTGTCGACCACGTCGCCGGTGATGGCCACCGCGTCCACTGTCAGATTGTTGACCCGCCTAACGATCCGGCGAACATAATCGCCCTTAATAGTGGGACCGACGTGGACGTCCGTAATCTGGGCGATGGTAAAGCCGTTGAGAGCGTCCGGTAGTCCGGTAATCGGAATATCCACATACTTTACTCGTGCTGTCATACGGGCGTTAACAAATCCGATGATCGTGACGGTGAGGGCGGCAACAATCACCCATAATACGCTGTCCCCGCGCCATGGCGCCGAAGCTGGGATTAACAGGGCCACATCGCGCAGGATCGTTAGGACCAGAAGGCTCGAGAACCAGCCCATAGTCAATCCGCCGGCCCAGACTAGGCGGTCGACTATTTCCGGGTCGGCGACAAAGCGGCGCGCCATGGTGCCGTAAGGGATCAGGATATTGGTGAGGGTAAGGAAAGCTAACGCTGCAAGGTCGGTTTCCCGGCCGAACTCCAGATCAGGGATCAGGCGCAACCCAATATACAGGTGGCCGACTAGAAATACCTGGAATGCCTTATGGGCAAACCGGCGGGTTCGTTTTTTTGAAGCGATATCGCCGCAGACTTTGGCGGCGTCGAGCGGTGGTCCAGCGTCAGGGGAAGTTGGAGGCATGGCGAAAAAGTGGGAATGTTTCCAGTTTGCTTCAAGCCACCATTAGCTCGAGCTTCGCCATCCATTCGTCAGACGTCCATTCAGAAGAAACGTCGTTAGCCTCCAATCCGTTGATGAATACTGTAGGTGTCACATGCACGCCGCGGCCACGGTGGTACTTGACCGACCACTTGTGCATTTGGGTGACGTCCCCCAGGCCGCCGTTGCCATGCACACCCTCTAGGCTCAACTTTGCCGAGATGGCATCGGGGTTGTATCCGCATTGCCTGCCGATGGCTGCCATACGAGCGTAGATTTCCATCCGCGATTTGTCCTTGGTGGTGTCGTCGAAGAAATCAGTTTGTTGGGCGAAAACGCTGCTCAGGTAATCGCCGATCCGGCGCGCGTCAACGAGAAAGGCGGCCATGACCGCGTCGTGCATGAGACAGCTTTGTGCGTGCCAGGGCTGCGGCACCGATTGCCATACGAAATCAATCTGATCTGATAAACCCTTGTCCGCCAACGCAGGCAAGACGCCGCCGTCCACCGTATCGTACATTTTTTTCGAAAAGGGACAGCAGACGTCATGAAACATCTCCACCACAACGGTAGGATTCGGGGCCTGTGTTAGCTTCAAGCCGACGGGGGCGGGAGGCATTGGTGCGGCCATGGGACGCTCCTTCCATGTGGACAATGGGTATTCTGTTGGGCCGCAGCCTAGACCGAGCGGCGTGGTTCGGCCAAGCTTGGTCGTTGGATCAGAATTTTTGACCAAAATAACTCGATTTTTTTGCAACTTTTCCCCGAACTGGGTAACCCAAGTTATGATGGAAGAACATCGTCTGCGTCCAAATTAAGAGACGCGTTCGAGGAAAAGGATATCTTCAGGCTGAAAGGTCTGTTTGCGATCCGTTGAGATAACAAAATTGTTACCCACCCACGCACGGCTTAACCGTTTGGGTGGGTCGAAACTGGCGGCGCAATACAAGAAGATAAAGCCCGGATCCTTGGCGCGTTCGAATTGAGATGTAAAGCACATCCGAGTTCAGAATTCGAAGGCTTTTGATCACTTGATCGCTAGACGGTCTTGATTCTCCGATATCCCTCGAGCGCCGCTGCCCTGGCCTCGCCGTGATCGACAATGGGATTGGGATAGGTTTCTCCCAAAGTGACGCCCGCCGCCGCAAGTTCCATGGGTGAGGCTTCCCAAGGGGCATGGATCAACCTCGTGTCGAGTTCCGCGAGCTCCGGACACCAGCGTCTCACGTACTCCCCGTTTGGATCAAATCTTTGGCCTTGGGTGATAGGGTTGAAGATGCGGAAGTAGGGTGCAGCGTCGGCACCTGAACCGGCGACCCACTGCCAGCCTGCGGCATTGTTCGCAGCGTCGGCGTCCACCAAGGTATCCCAGAACCAAGCTTCACCTTCACGCCAATGGATCCGTAGGTGCTTCACCAGGAAGCTGGCGGCGATCATGCGGACTCGATTGTGCATAAAACCCGTTTGCCAAAGTTCGCGTAGGCCGGCATCAATGAAGGGGTAGCCTGTTTGTCCGCGCTGCCATGAATCCAAGTCTTGTGGCGCGTCGAGCCACGGATAAGCGTCGAAGGTGGGGCGCCAGTTTTCGGTGGCCATGGTGGGGAAGTGATAAAGTAGGTGATGAGAAAACTCGCGCCAACCCACTTCGCTCATGAATTTCTCCGTGCCGGAGGCGAGCATCGGTTTGAGGCCGGCGTGGATTTTGACCGCGGCATGAACCTGGCGGGGTGATATCTCGCCAAAGTGAAGATGCGGCGAGAGGCGGGAAGTGGCCGGTAAATCGGGACGGTCCCGGTCCCGGCTATAGGTCTCGACGTCTTCGTCCAGAAACGCCGTCAACCGGGCGCGGGCGCCGGCTTCTCCCGGTTGCCAATGATTGATCCAGGTGCGCGCCCAATTGGGCGCCGTTGGCGTGAGCGCCCAGTCGGTATGTGCGCCGCTGTCATCGGGACGTTGCAGCAG
>CAJWVP010000175.1 GCA_913048145.1 uncultured Rhodospirillaceae bacterium | reverse complement strand
AAATTTTGTAGGTCCGCTTCTGGGGCTGGAGCGTGCAGTTCACCAACCCAGACTTCAGCTCTACCGGTTCGGTCGCATCTCGGCTGAAGGCCACCAGAAAAAGTCCCTCTGCGGAAACCCGCACCGGCTTCCCCATCACGCTAACCGGTGTGCCGGGCACTACTCGGCCTGTAAGAAGGCCTCCTTGAACAACCTGGCCTTTGAGAGGAATGGCGCAGGCGAGGACGGAGGGTGCCGGTGCAAGCCAGATCAAGACCGCAAGAAACAGTGTTCTCAAAGCAACTTCCCCTGCCGGGTGTCACTGGCCTTCGATTTCGGTCTAGCTGTTCCACGGGACGCCGACTTTCGGAATTTTTCTTCCCTAGTCCCCATAATTGCCGCACAGGCCGCGCCCTCGGCAAAACGCAATGCAACCTGATCGCCAGGTTGTAAGGCCTTTGCCGAGGTGACGGGCTTGCCATCGGCATCCGCCACCAGTGCGAAACCACGTTCCAAAACACGCTCGTAGGAATAGCTTTCCAACAGGGCGGATGTCTGGGAAAGCGCGCGTTCGCGGTCTTTCACGGTTTCCCCCAGGGCTCGGATCAACTGCCGGCTTTCCACCGCCAACCGTTCGGCGCACATGCGCAGTATGTGATCTGGCTTGCGCAGACTAGCGGCTGACGCCGCCAGATTCTGGCGACGCGAACGTAGCCCAGCGCCCAATGAGTTACGCAATCGCTCTTCCCATTCGTCGAGCCACTGGGACCGCTCTTCCAGGGCACGCCGAGGGTCGGGCAGTCCTCGTGCCAATCCCTCAAGCCGGAGACTGAGTTTTTGCAGCTGGCGCATTACTGAGCCTCGCAGGCGGATACCGTCATCCGCCACCTGAGCCTGCAGTTCATACCGCACGGGTACCACCATTTCAGCAGCCGCCGTCGGGGTCGGCGCGCGGACGTCCGCTGCGAAATCGAGCAACGTGGTATCGGTCTCATGCCCGACGGCGGAAATCAGCGGAATGTCGCTTCGCGCGGCGGCGCGAACGACGATATCCTCATTGAAGGCCCACAGGTCCTCAATACTGCCGCCGCCACGGGCGACGATTAAGACGTCCGGGCGCGGCATGGCGCTTGCGTCATCAAGCGCGTTGAACCCCTCGATGGCGTAAGCCACCTGTTCGGCGGCGCCATCGCCCTGAACCAGTACGGGCCAGACCAGGACGCGCCGTGGAAACCGGTCCGCGAGACGATGCAGTATATCGCGGACCACAGCCCCCGTGGGTGAGGTCACTACACCGATCACATCGGGAAGGAACGGCAACTCGCGCTTACGGTCCGCATCGAATAACCCTTCGGCGGCCAACTGCCGGCGGCGGCCCTCCAGATGCTTCAATAGCGCCCCCTCGCCAGCCACTTCGAAGTTTTCAACGACGATTTGGTACTTTGACCGGCCCGCATAGGTAGTCAGCCGCCCCGTGGCGATAACCTCCAGACCATCCTCGGGCAACAATCGCAGGCGCGCCGCCGTCCCGCGCCAACACACGGCATCCAAGACAGCGTCATCGTCCTTCAGCGTCATATAGAGATGGCCCGAAGGCGCGCGCTTGAAACCCGATATCTCGCCGCGTACGCGGACACGTTGGAAAGCGCTTTCCACGGTGGCTTTGAGCATCGTCGATATCTCTCCGACACCCATTTCCGGGAGGTTGTGATCCGTGTTTGCGGTGGACTGCTCAACGCTCATGACTACAGTATGTATCCTACAAAAATCAGACCGAGTACAATAGCCAATGACCTCGGACCGGTTATTTTGGGAGAATCGTAAATGAAAGTCCTGGTAGTTGGGTCCGGCGGACGCGAACATGCGCTGTGCTGGGCCATCGCGAAGTCCAAAAAACTCCAGAAGCTCTTCTGCGCGCCTGGCAACGGCGGCATTGCGCAGGTCTCCGAATGCGTGGATATCAGTGCCGAGGACATTTCGGGGATTGTTAACTTCGCCAAGTTGGAGAAAATTGGACTGGTCGTCGTCGGGCCAGAGGCACCCTTGGTGGCGGGCATGGTTGATCGCCTTGAAGATGCCGGCATCAAGGTCTTTGGCCCCAGCGCCGAAGCCGCCATGATCGAAGGCTCAAAGGGAATGATGAAGGATCTTTGCGCCAAGTACGATATCCCCACCGCCACCTACGCCCGGTTCGACGAATGCAACGCGGCGAAGGAATACATCCGCGCCCACGGTGCGCCGATCGTCGTTAAGGCGGACGGCCTAGCGGCCGGCAAGGGCGTGATCCTCTGCCGCAACGAGAACGAGGCCTACGCCGCCATCGATCACATCATGATCGAGGATGCCTTCGGTGACGCCGGGGCCGAAGTTGTTATCGAAGAATTTATGACCGGCGAAGAGGCCAGTTTCTTCGCTCTGGTCGACGGTAAACACTCTTTACCCTTGGTCGCCGCCCAAGACCACAAGGCCGTCGGCGAAGGAGACGAAGGTCCTAACACCGGCGGCATGGGCGCCTATTCACCGGCCCCAGTCGTTGACAAGGCTATGGCCAAAACCATCATGGAAACGATCATTGAGCCGACCATTCGCGGCATGGCCGCCGATGGCACGCCTTACAAGGGCGTCTTGTTCGCAGGACTAATGATTACTGGCGAAGGACCGAAACTGATCGAATACAACTGCCGCTTCGGTGATCCGGAGTGCCAGGCCCTGATGATGCGTTTGGAGAGCGATCTATTAGAGGTCCTTTTGGCGGCTGTGACGGGCGAACTGGACCAGGTGGAATTGAAATGGAGCCGCAATGCGGCGCTGACCGTGGTCATGGCCGTGAACGGCTACCCCGGCGGCTATGAGAAAGGTTCGGAAATCAAGGGCATCGACGACGCCGAAGCCGGCGGCGCGGTGGTCTTTCACGCGGGCACTAAGACCGATGGCGAGAAGATCCTGGCCAACGGCGGGCGCGTCCTGAATGTGACGGCGCTGGCCCCGGGTGTGGCAAAGGCGAAGGAGAAGGCCTACGACGCGGTCGCCAAGATCGATTGGCCAGAAGGCTTCTGTCGTGGCGATATCGGATGGCGAGCCATCGACCGCTAGCCATTTTGCACCGCCACCCCCATATCACCACGGAAGAGACAAACGACAGACATCAGGAGACAATAATGGCCGACATCGATGATCAAACCCGGATCGAATTGGAAGCTGCCGCGTTTCGCGGCTTGGTCAAGCACCTGCAGAAACGCACCGACGCCCAGAACATCGATATCATGAACCTGGCTGGCTTCTGCCGGAATTGCCTATCCAAATGGTACATGGCCGAAGCGGAAGTCCGCGGCATTGAAATATCCTACGACGAGGCCCGTGAAGTAATCTACGGAATGCCCTACGGCGAGTGGAAGGGCCAACATCAGGCAAAAGCCTCTGACGAACAGATGCAGAAGTTTGAAGAGACTAAGCCGCTGCACGCTGACATCAGCGGCCACAACTAAGGCTGACGAACATCGTTGATCCGTTGCTCGAATTATGGCCACATTGCGGGTACCGATTGTTGGAACCCGACGGTGATGGCTGCCTAACGATCACCGACAACTTTCTTCGCGCCTACTGGCAGCGCCCGGAGGTAGCGCCGGTAGAGGAATCTTGTCGCGCAGAGCTGGCGCTGCACGCAGAACTCATCGATGATCCGCGCCGCGCCGTTAGCGCCAAAGATTTGGCCACCTTCACCGATCAGGACGCGGTGGAAAATTATCGGGTGGTCCTGGATTTTCGGGATCGCTTGATCGCGGCAGGCACCTTAGAATCTGCCTATCTCGGCCTGTTCCGGGAAGGGCCCGTGGCCATCCCGCCACTGTTCATTGACCAGATGGCGCAGGTTCTCGCGCGGCATATCGTCGGTGCCAGCCGCGACCCATTCCGCGCCCGTGCCGCGGAACTCATGTTCCGTGAACAACAGGCGACACTTTTAGACGGCGCAATCCTGCTTGGCGATAAGGAGACCGTCGATATGCTTGGCGCACGAACCGAAAAGGACGGCGGGTTCGGCGCCATGGGTAAACTTCTGGTCGAAGGCGGGGTCAAGCCTCGCCAAGTTGAACTAGACGTGCTTGTGGAAGACACGGCCGCCGAACGCTATTGGCCGGAGAACGAGAAGTTCGACACGGTTCTGGATCTGACCTTCGCGCGGCCGGGCCTGGACGCCTTGTGCCGCGTCTTGGAACTCTGGGTGCGCCACCTCCTTCAGGCCGAAGTCAGCATTCAACCGGTCGAACAAATCAATGACGAACGATGGGTCTGGCACGTTGGTCTGGATGTGGAGGCGACCGCCTTGCTGAACGATCTCTACGAAGCCAAGGACATCGATGAGGCCCGGCTGGAGAGCCTGCTGTCTTTGTTCCGCCTGGAATTCAGGGACCAAAGCCTGATGAAAGCTAGCATCGCCGGGCGGCCCGTATATTTAGCGTTGTGCAAGAGCGACGATGGTCGCGTTCGGATGAAACCTCAGAATCTAGCCATAAACCTGCCGCTGGCGCCTAAATCTTAATCTGTGCGGCAAATATTAAGGTTCTAGACCGCCGTCAGCCAACCCCGCGTATCCTCTGCGGCACCGGTGGCGATATCGAAGTAGATTTCCGTCAGTTGACCAGCCAGAGGACCAATTTTTCCCGTGTCGACGGGTATGCCATCGATGCTCGTGATCGGAGAGATCTCCCAAGCGGTACCACAGTAGAAGGCTTCTTCGCAGGCATAGAGTTCGGAGCGATCGACATCGCGCTCAATCGTTTCCAGACCCAGCTCATCGCGCAGAATCTGAATCACCGTATCACGCGTGATGCTCTCCAGGATATTCGACGTAATCGACGGCGTCACCGGCACGCCATCGCGAACCATGAAAAAACACATGCCAGGACCCTCCGACACATGGCCTTTCTGGTTCATCATCAAAGCCGCGCCATAACCGTCATGGCGCGCCTGTAAAGAAGCCATACGCGAGTTGTTATAGTTGGCGTTCGCCTTGACCCGCGTCGGCATGGCAAGGTCGGCAACCCGTTGCCAAGAACTGACCTGTACGGCCACGCCCGATTTAACGGTGTCCTTGATGCCGCTGGGTACGGCCGTCACGGCGTATTCGATGGGCCCGAGCGATCCCACAGGCCCATGTCCGTCCACATAGACAACGGGCCGAAGATGAACATGTTCCGAAAAGGCGTTGCGGCGCATGACCTCCAAGATTGGTTCCGCCATTTCTTCCGGCGTGAATATCCGATCGAAGCGCATCACCCGTTGCGAATACTCCAAGCGCTTGAGATGTTCGTCGAGACGGAACAAGACCATTTCACCACGGGCCTCTGACCAATAGCCCCGGATACCCTCAAACACGCCAGCGCCATATTTCATCGCCGGTGAGAACACATGCACCTTGGCGTCCTGCCAAGGCCGGTAATCGCCTTCAAAGTAGGTGATCAGGTCTTCCTTATCTCGGGGTTCAGACATTATTTAAACTCCATCTGTCGCGAAAGTCAGATAATCTACACTCGAGGGACGTAAATGCTAAAATGTGAAGCCATTCATTAAACATTTAATGACAAGTGCAGAATGAACATTTCTAGTGACGCGGATCTATTGAATTCCTGCTAAAACTAACGGGTTTTCGGTCTTCGAGGCGCCGATGCAGCCGGTCCAATAGGCCGTATCGGCGGCGTTGTCGACGATCAAATGGAGCATGAACGCCAACGCCTTCTCTTCCTAGGTCAGATCTATGCTTTAGCAAGCATCCATGGTGTATCTCCGGGAAAACCGCACGACTTGCTAAATCTGCAAACTGAGCCATGTTTCCTTCGATCATTTCGAAGTATTTGGATTTTTCCCAGATTTCAACCCGGTCGTTGTAGGCAATTATCATTGCCTCTTGTTTCATTCCAACCCTTTCCATGTGTCCGGTTGGAATTAAAATACGACCAGCCTTATCTAGACAGACCAACTTTGCCCCCTGATGAAATAAACGGTAAAACATTCTGTTTTTTGGTTTAAATAAATTCATCTTGGAAAGCTTTAGACTTATTTTTTCCCAATCTGGCAGAGGATACAAGGTTAAACAATCCTCAAAGCCCTTATTGAGCATAAAGTCTCGCTGTGTTGCAGGAGAAAGTTGCCTTCTTAACGAAGAAGGGAAAAGGAAACGCCCTTTGGCGTCTATTTTAACTTCATATTCTCCTACTAATCCTGACATAGCTTTATAATGGATAAAATTAAGTGTTAATTACCACTTTTTACCACCAATATTTTATTTTGTTGAAAACTTCTTACGAAAACAAAGATATTAAGTTTCCTTTAAAACATAAAACATTGTAATACAATAACTTAAAAAAGTGGTAAAAAGTGGATTGTTAATAACTGAATAAAAATTGTTAATAACTCCAGTTATAGTAATTCATCACCCGAATTATCAAATAAATTTACACCTTCAATTAGATGAGAAAATTGCTCTTAATCCTATTCGCTATAATGATTTAAAAGCACATTGGTTTTGCAAAAATTGAAGAAAATAAAGCCTATAAGAAGTGTTTTTATTT
>CAJWVP010000174.1 GCA_913048145.1 uncultured Rhodospirillaceae bacterium | reverse complement strand
GCAATACGAAAAAAACTCCAGATGTACAAAAAACGCAGTTTTTCCTATGTTTCCGCATACTTTTTACACATCGCAAGCTTTGCGCTCTAGCCACAAAACGACACAAAATCGGTCCCAGAGCCTGTCAAACAGAGGCTGAGAGCTTCCTGCAAAGATTGTGCTCAAAACACGTCTTGGGATGGATTCTAGGAGGGTTTGGCGCTCTCTTGGGCGTCACTTGGCTGGCTTTTTGTCCGCTCTCGGGCAGCTCCACGGCGGAAGCGACGCCGCCTCGACCTACGTCGGCGTGGCCTGCGCGCTCGGCGCCACCGTGAGTTACGGCACGCTGTACGTGCTGCTCGGGAATATTTTCGGAGAGTGGCGGAGCAGGAGGGAGCGCGAAAGCGGGGCGGGCGGATGTGGCGGCGAGGAGGCGGAACAGGAGGAGGACGGGGGCGCCACCCCGCAAACGTTCCTGCTGCTCTGCGTGGCGCTGATCGAGGTTTGCGCCTGTCTGATCTACCTGGTCTGCGCCGTCGGCGCTTTGGTGACGCTGGTCGCCACCATGGCCTGAGGCCGCGTAAACAAGGTAGCTTTAAGAAAGACGGCGGGATTTCCCGCCGTTTTCTGTGTCCGCGTCGCCTACTGGCCGAGTTGCCGCTTGCGTCCAAACCCTCCAACCACCGGCACCTGGTTGACATCGCGCACCTTTAAGGTCTTCACGAAGGCCATGAGGTTTTCGATGCTGGCTTCGGTTACGGTGAAGGGGATGGCGTAGGGCGGTGCCTTGGAAAACCGCGGTAGGTTGGGAAGGCGCACGAAGTTGGGATGTGGGCGGCGGGCATAGAAGGTCTGAAACCGCTCCATGCCGTCTTTCATGCCGGCGATCAACTGGAACGAGGGCGTCGATCCGATACCGCCGAACTTGTTCAAGTCGCCGACCACATGGCAGCGCTTGCAATGATCCACAGCAATGGCGCGGCCCTTGGCAGCGTCACTGGCTGCCCCTCCGGGTGATGTGATCAGCAAACAAGCAGCGATGATGGAGAGCCTAAGCATACTACATTATATGCCCAGGATAGATTATAGGGAACTGGAATGTACAGCTGGATGGTGGCGCCCTACTTGGCGACCTGCAATTTGCCAGTGACGCTGTGCTTATTGATGAGGTCCGCCACGAAGCCGTTGGCCTTCTTTTCTTCCAAGAAGGCCTGCACCTCGGTGTTCAGGGCCGGTCGGCCGTGCAGGGTGCCGATGGCCTGCTGGACCGATGTGTACCGGCCCGGGATGACGCGTGAACCAGGCACGCTTTTGGCATTTTCCTTGAGTGCTGGCACCAGGCCGGCCAGGGCGTCCAGTTCCTTCTCCACGAACAGCTTGAAGGCGCCCGGTAGGCCACGGGCGCGATGCAGGGTTGCGTGTTGCAGCGTGCGGCTGAGGTAAAGATCATAGGCGGCGCGTTCGGAAACGGCGATGCGCACGCCAGGGGCGTCCACGTCCTCGACTGTCTGTAAGGATGACCCCGCCGGCACCAGGTAGGTTGCCTCAATCTCCACATAGGGATCGCAGAAGTCGATGACTATGGCCCGGTTCGGCTCGTCGGCAATCAGGCTGACGTCGATCTCGTCCCGCTCGGCGGCGTCGGCCACTTCGCCGGGCGTTGCGAAGGTCTGGTACTGGACCTCCACACCCAAATGCTCGGCCAGGGCCCGGCCCATGTCCGGCGCGATCCCCTCCGGGTCACCGTTTTCGGCTTTGCCGGTGACCAATAGGATATTGCCGAGGTTAATCCCAACCTGGAGCGTGTCGGGGCTCAGAAGTTCCGCGCGGGCGACGTCGATCATGGTAATCCTCCTGCTCTGGGGCGAGCTCAGCGGTTCTCCGGTTGCTTGTGTGGATCCGTCTTGATGGCCGCCTGGGCGGCGGCCAGACGCGCGATTGGCACCCGGTAGGGCGAGCAAGACACGTAGCTCAGGCCGATGTCGTGACAGAACCGGACCGAGGCTGGGTCGCCGCCATGTTCGCCGCAGATGCCGAGCTTGATGTCTGGGCGGACGCCGCGCCCGCGTTCACAGCCGATCTTCACTAACTCACCCACGCCTTCGGTGTCGATGGTCATGAACGGATCTTTGGGCATGACGCCCTTGGATCGGTAAATCTCCAAGAAGGGCGCGGCATCATCGCGGGAGAAGCCGTAGGTGGTCTGCGTCAGGTCATTCGTGCCGAAGGAGAAGAACTCCGCCGTCTCGGCTATGGTATCGGCCTTCAGACACGCCCGCGGCAGTTCGATCATAGTGCCGACCAGGTAGGTCAGCGTCACGCCCTCAGCGGCTTCCACCTCCTTGGCGACCCGGTCGACAACGTCCTTGAGCATGTCAAACTCGGGCTTGTCGACAATCAACGGGATCATGATCTCAGGCTCCACTGTCTCCCCGCCTTTCACGATGGCGGCGGCAGCCTCAAAGATGGCACGACCCTGCATCTCGTAGATTTCCGGATAGGTGATGCCCAGGCGGCAGCCCCGATGGCCAAGCATGGGGTTGGCCTCATCAAGCTCCAGCTTGCGGGCCCTCACGGCGCTCACGTCGGCGCCGGCGGCCTTGGCTACTTCTTCCATCTCTTCCAATGTATGCGGTAAAAACTCGTTAAGTGGCGGATCAAGGAGCCGGATGGTCACTGGCAGGCCAGCCATGATCCTGAACAGCTGCAGAAAATCCTCGCGCTGATACGGCAGAAGCTTGTCGAGTGCTTCGCGGCGCGCGGGTTCGTCGGTGGCCAGGATCATTTGGCGCATATGGACGATACGGGCGGGGTCAAAGAACATGTGCTCGGTCCGCGATAGGCCGATGCCCTCGGCACCGAATTTCCGAGCCGTGGCCGCGTCCACCGGCGTTTCCGCGTTGGCGCGGATACCCAGTACTCGGGCCTCGTCCACCCATTCCATGAGCTGGCCGAAGTCGCCAGTAAGTTCGGGTTGAATGGTAGCGACCTCGCCGCGCATGACCTCGCCGCTGGACCCATCAACGGTCACTGTGGCGCCCTCGTCCAGGATCTCACCCATGGCCATGAGCTGCTTGTTGTCGTAGTCGACGCGCAGGTCTCCGGCACCGGAAACACAGGGTTTGCCCATGCCACGGGCAACTACGGCAGCGTGTGAAGTCATGCCGCCGCGCGTCGTTAGTATACCTTCGGAAACGTGCATGCCGTTGATGTCTTCGGGGGACGTTTCCGTGCGGACCAGGATCACCTTCTCGCCCTTCGCGACCCAGGCTTCCGCGTCGTCAGCGGAAAACACAATCTTGCCGGACGCCGCCCCCGGACTCGACGGCAAACCGCGACCAATGATGTCGCGTTCCGCGTCCGGATCTAGGGTCGGGTGTAGGAGCTGATCCAACTGCTGGGCATCGACCAGCAAAATCGCTTCTTCCTGGGTCAGCAGGCCCTCGGCGACCATGTCACAGGCGATCTTCAGCGACGCCTTCGCTGTGCGCTTGCCGTTCCGGGTCTGTAGCATCCAGAGCTTAGACTTCTGGACCGTGAACTCCATGTCCTGCATGTCCCTATAGTGCGTTTCCAACTTTTCGCGCACCGCCACCAGATCGCAGTAGAGCACTGGCATTTCAGTTTCCATGGATGGGAGGTCCGAACCCTGTTCCGTCTTCTCCGCCTCAGTCAGCGGTTGTGGCGTGCGTATGCCAGCAACCACGTCCTCGCCCTGGGCGTTGATTAGGAATTCGCCGTAGAACTGGTTCTCGCCGGTTGACGGGTTGCGGGTGAAGCACACGCCCGTGGCGCAATCATCGCCCATGTTGCCGAACACCATGGCCTGAACATTGACGGCCGTGCCCCAGTCGGCGGGAATGTTGTGAAGGCGGCGGTAGGTGATTGCCCGGTTGTTCATCCAGGAACCGAACACGGCGCCAATGGCGCCCCAGAGCTGTTCCTTGGGGTCTTGGGGGAACGGTTTGCCCCGCTCGTCTTCGACCATGGCCAGGTAATTCTCAGTAACCGCCTTCCAGTCGTCGGCGGTCATATCCGTGTCCAAAGCGTAACCTTTGTCTTCCTTAATGTCTTCTAGGATGTCTTCAAACAGGTGATGGCCGACCCCCATCACCACGTCACTATACATCTGGATGAAGCGTCGGTAGCTGTCGTAGGCAAAACGCGCATCGTCGGACCGCTTGGCCAGCCCCTCAACCGTTTCCAAATTGAGGCCAAGGTTCAAGACCGTGTCCATCATGCCTGGCATGGACGCCCGCGCGCCGGACCGGACCGAAACCAGTAGCGGGTTCTCTACGTCGCCAAACTTGGCTCCCATAATGCCTTCAATATGGGCCATGGCCGCGTCAACGTCGACCTCAAGGCCGTCCGGATAGGCGTCGTCGTTGGCGGTGAAATGGGTGCAAACCTCGGTTGTGATCGTAAAGCCCGGCGGCACCGGCAGGCCCAGGCCCGCCATCTCAGCGAGGTTGGCCCCCTTTCCGCCCAGGAGCTCATGCATCTCGGCAGCGCCTTCCGCGCTGCCGTCCCCAAAGGTATAAATCCACTTGGTCATGGTCCCGTCTTTCACTCGATTAGCCTTCGATCTTTGAGAAATCCGCAACCCCGTCTAAGGCACTCCGGATCTGGTTCAACAAATTCAGCCTGTTTTCTCGCAACGGCGCGTCGTCGGCATTGACAGTGACTTGGTCGAAAAACGCATCGACCGGCCCCCGAAGCGCCGCCACGGCTTTCATAGCAGCGGCGAAGTCTTCGTTCGCGAGCGCATCAGCAATGGCCGTACCAGCATCGCCCAGACCGGCGTGGAGATCGGTCTCCTCGGTCTGTGCAAATTGGTCGAGACGGACCTCCCCGTCGTAGGTCCGTCCATCCTTTTTCTCTTCGATTGTCAGAATATTGGTGGCCCGTCGATAGGCCGTCAGCAGGTTCTCACCGTCCGCGGTGAGAAGAAACTTCATAAGGGCATCAACCCGCGCCAACATTCGCACCAGGTCATCTTCACTGCCCAGCGCGAAGACCGCATCGATGCGATCATGCAAAATGCCACGCGCTCTGAGATGCACTTTGAGACGATCAGCGAAGAACGCCATCAATTCATCAGCCGGATTGTCGTCGGTCCCGATCAACTCACGACCTTTCGCAAACGCCTCTATCAGCGGCAATCTAATCTCGTTCTCTAGGATCAAACGGATTACGCCCAGGGCCGCGCGGCGCAGTGCGAACGGATCCTTGGATCCCGTGGGCTTCTCATCGATGGCGAAAAACCCGACCAAGCTGTCAATCTTGTCCGCCAGGGCGACGCAAACGCTAACTGGCGCCGTCGGGCAGGTGTCATTCGGTCCTTGCGGCGCGTAGTGCTCTGCAATGGCTTCAGCGACAGCCTCGGGTTCGCCATCGTTTAGCGCGTAATAGCGGCCCATGATGCCTTGGAGGTTGGCAAATTCGGCGACCATGCCGCTGGACAAATCGGCCTTCGCCAACTGAGCCGCACGCCCAGCTAAATCGACATCCGCTCCCGGAACGTATTGAGCGAGGTCAACGGCCAGCGCTTCCATACGCGCGACCTTTTCCGCTACCGAACCCAACTTCGCGTGAAACACCCGATCCTCGAGCGCCAGAGCCTTATCCTCCAGCGGTGTCTTGCGATCGGTGTTCCAGAAAAACTTGGCGTCCGACAGACGCGCGCGCAGCACGCGTTCGTTTCCAGCCACCACTTCCGTACCGCCGTCCGTCGTTTCCGTGTTCGCGACCACGATGAAGCGGTTGGCGAGATTGCCGTCCGGGTCGAGGCAGGAAAAATACTTCTGGTGCTTCTTCATGGACGTGATAAGCACCTCGGCTGGCAGATCCATGAAGGCGTCATCGATGGTCCCCATGTAAACGACGGGCCATTCCACCAACCCCGTGACCTCGTTCAGAAGGTCCGGGTCATCCTTCAACATCAGGCCTTCGGCTTGCGCCAGTTTGACGGCTTCGGTCGCGATCAGATCGCGCCGCGCCACCGGATCCAGCATGACCTTAAAGTCCAAGAGTTTCGCCTTGTAGTTGGCGAAATTCGATACCGTAAACGCGTCACCCGCCAGGAACCGATGACCACGGGTTTCCGCGCCGGTCGTCACGGCGCCGAACTCAAAGGCAACCGGCGCACCATCGAACAGGGCGATCAACGATTCGATGGGGCGCACCCAGCGCATATCATGGGTCGCCCAGCGCATGGACTTAGGCCACGGTAGGCCGCGTAGAGCATCGGTCAGGCATTCGACCAAGACGTCGCGCGCGTCGCGCCCGGCCTCTTCCCAGGTGGCGAAGAAGTTGTTGCCCTTCGGTGTTTCCTGTTCCTCGATGGCCGCGCCCTCGGGCAGGGAGTGCATGAACCCGGCCACGGCCTGTTCCGGTGCGTCCGTTTTCGGTCCCTTGCGTTCCCTCTTCATGTCGGGGGTCTGCGTCGGCAGACCGTCGACCACCAGAGCCAGGCGGCGCGGCGTTGCGAATGCGTCGGCGTGCGAGAATTCCAATCCCGCTTCTTTTATCGCATCCGTCACCAAACGTTTCAGATCGTCAGCCGCCTTCGCCTGCATGCGGGCGGGGATTTCTTCCGACA
>CAJWVP010000173.1 GCA_913048145.1 uncultured Rhodospirillaceae bacterium | reverse complement strand
AAAAATCGCCCCCCGTTGATGCGAAGCGGGGAACCCATTAAAACGATCTGACGGACAACAACGCACCACACGGTACCCGCCATGAACACTGCCATTATCGTCGACGACGACAACCTGATCCGCCGCCTTGTCGCCAGCATCCTCGAGACCATGGATTGCGAAGTCGTGGGCACCGGAGAAACAGGCACAGACGCCTTGCCACTCTATCGCGAACATACGCCAGACCTGGTCTTGTTAGACATCAACATGCCCAAAGTGGACGGCATGGAGGCCCTAAAGGGTCTTTTGGACGAATACCCCAATGCCCACGTGGTGATGCTCACTGGTCTTGCCGATACCACTATCGCAGAAGCCACCATAGCCGCCGGCGCCAAGGACTTCTTGCACAAGGATTCCGGTCCGCAGGACCTGCGGGTCAACATCGAGCGCGTTTTGCGTAAAGTTATCGCGACCCGGCCAGACCCCTCGGACCCGTGTGCAGTTCCCGTCGAAGATTACACCTCCGGCCTGATGGACATCCTGAAGCGTCGAGCCAGCGTCCGCTCGTTCACAGATAGACACGTCCCAGACGCAATGGTCTGCGCGGTACTCTCCGCCGCACAGCACGCGCCCACATCTTCGAACATGCAGGCCTATTCCTTTGTCGTGGTCCGCGACGACGAAACCAAGTTGAAACTTGCAGAACTGGCCGGCGGCCAGGGTCACGTCGCCCAATGCCCAGTTTTTGTGGCCATCTGCGCCGACATCCATCGCCTCGGAGACGCAATCGCCACGGGTGGCGGCAGTCTTGCCAAGGGTCACATGGAAATGTCCCTGGTGGCGACCATCGACGCGGCGCTGGTCGGCATGTCGGCATCCTTGATCGCGGAAAGCCTTGAGCTTGGCGGCTGCATGATCGGTGGCATGCGCAATCAGCCGGAAGACGTGGCCCAGGTTCTGGGCTTGCCCAACGGTGTATTCGTCGCCTTCGGCATGACGATGGGATTTCCCGCCGATCGCCCACCATCCAAACCGCGCTATCCAGACGCCGGCGTTATCCATTGGGAGCGCTACGAAGAAAAGCCACTGGCTGACTTGCATCAGACCTACAACGCCAGTCTGGAGGCCCAGAAACAGGAAACCGGCCGCGCCGACGGCGTGCCGTGGACCGAACGGTTGGCGAAGAGTTTTTCAGAGCCGAAGCGATTGAACCTGAAACGTGCCCTTCACAATTTAGGCTATGACTTCGATTGACGGATCCCGCCCTGGATGGCGGCAGCCTAAACCATCATTATGAAAAATAGGCCTACCAAAAACGATACAAAATCCTATTATCTACCGCTCTTGGTCATCACCATCGGTGGTACGCCGAAACGACCCGTCGGAGAATTCCTATGGCGTCTGAACTCGCTGCCTCAATAAACCAACCACCTCGCGTCGCCATTATCATGGGTAGCCGGTCCGATTGGCCAACCATGCAGCACGCGGCCGAGATATTGGATGCACTAGACGTTGGACACGAGGCTCTAGTCGTTTCAGCGCATCGGACGCCGGACCGCCTTTATACCTTCGCAAAAAGCGCTGCGGATAAAGGGTTCGGCGTGATCGTCGCCGGGGCCGGCGGCGCCGCCCATCTGCCGGGTATGACGGCATCCATGACAACACTGCCGGTCCTGGGCGTGCCGGTCGACTCTAAGGTTCTGGACGGCATGGACAGTCTGCTTTCCATCGTGCAAATGCCGGGCGGCGTCCCGGTCGGGACCTTAGCCATCGGCAAGGCCGGTGCGACCAACGCAGGACTCATGGCGGCGCAAATCTTGGCGCTGAATGACCCGGCGCTGGCAGAACGGGTTCAGGCCTGGCGCGCCCAGCAGTCGGCTAGCGTTCCCAAAACTGCGATCGACCCGGCGGGGGAATAATGGCGGAGCAGGCAGAGCGGAATGGAGCCGCGCCACTGCCCGTCGGATCCGTCGTCGGTATTCTAGGCGGCGGACAACTCGGTCGGATGACGGCCATTGCGGCAAATCGACTTGGGTTCAAGACGGTGATTTTGTCCCCACGCCCGGAAGATCCCGCGGCCTCCGTCGCGCACCATCACATTTGCGCGGCGTTCGATGACGAAACGGGGCTCGCGAAGCTTGCGGAATTGTCCGACGTCGTCACCTATGAACTGGAGCAGCTTCCGGCGGATACCCTACGCTGGCTGGTAGCGCGCGTTCCAGTCGCACCGAGTGTTCGCATCCTTGAAGTGGCGCAGGATCGGGTCCGCGAAAAGACGTTTCTTTCCTCCGTCGGTATCCCCACGGCGGCATGGCGCGCGGTTGAGCGCAAGGATGACCTTTTGGCGGCGCTTGCAGAAATTGGCCGACCGGCGGTCCTCAAGGTCGCCTACGGCGGTTACGACGGCAAGGGCCAGGCTATGCTCGAACAGACAACCATGGACGCCGAAGTCCTGGCCATCTGGGACCGCTTCGCCGACGGTGCCGACATGAAAGTGATCATCGAAGAGAAACTCGATTTTGAGTGCGAGCTATCGGTGATCGTCGGGCGGAGCGCCGACGGCGACAAAGTCGCCTATGACCCAGCCTTCAATATCCACAAGAACCATATTCTTGATACGTCCGAAGTTCCGGGCCCGTTTACCCCCTTGGTGGTGGAAAGCGCAAAGGCCATCGGGTTCAACCTAGCTGAGGCGTTAGAATTGGTCGGAGTGCTATGTATTGAGCTGTTTCTCCTGCCGTCGGGTGAACTCCGCGCCAACGAAATTGCACCCCGGCCGCACAACTCGGGCCATTGGACACTAGATGCCGCCCATACGGATCAGTTCGAGCAACTCGTCCGTGCCGCCTGCGGCCTGCCGTTAGGGAATCCAGGCCGGTTTATCGACGCCCGCATGCAAAACATCATTGGCGACGACGTGGCAAAGGTCCCTAGCTATCTAAAAATTTCAAACGCCAAACTGCATCTCTATGGCAAGAAAGACGTTCGGCCCGGACGAAAGATGGGGCACGTGACTTTCATCGGGCCGAACCCATAAATTCCCTATATTCTCGATAGCAATGTACTGTTGTGGAGAAAACCAGCGACTTACGCTGGCCACACGCTTACCACTTCATCAGCACCGATCCTCTTGCGCTCTTTCGGGGCTTCGGAGGCCGTACCGATGAAGATGAAGCCATAAACTTCCGTCTCTGGTTCATGGCCGAGGAATTTCCGGACATCAGCGTGATAGGCCGGCCACTCGGTAAGCCATTGCGCAGCGAAGCCGAACGCATGGGCCCCATTGAGGATGTTCTGACAGAGTGCACCTCCGGATAGGACCTGCTCCCACAAGGGGATCTTGTGAATCTTCTCCTGGTTCGGATGGCACGTGATGGCCAGCAGCACCGGCGCCACCTGTGGGCGTTCGCGCCAATATTCGATCTGGCTTTCCGACGCGTCGTCGTTCTCCTTGTCGAAGAGCGTGGCGTAAAGTTCGCCGAGCTTTGCCTGCCCTTCCTTGCCAATAACCTGGATGCGCCAGGGCCCACAGCGCGAGTGATCCGGAACGCGCAGACCAATCCCGATGATGGCATTCAGGGTCTCAGTGTCGGGGCCAGGCTCAACAAGCTTCGCCGCTAACACGGAGCGCCTGTTGTGAAGGAATTCGGCAATTGAATGGTCAGTCATGGAGGTTTCTTTCGTTGCGAGGTAGGGCCGCTCTCTAGAGCTAGCGAGTCTGCAGCAGATTGCAAGAGGAATGGAGCGCAGGCCGCTAACGCCAACATGGCCACCCCAGGTTTACGTCAAATAAGATTAGGCGCATCCCGCTAACTCCCGCCTAGGCTCCATGTCAGTTTGGAGAAAACGTCACCGAAACGGAGTTCCTTCAAGTGGCTGATAAAGTCGACCCATTATTTGCGCCTAATGGGCCAAACGGCGGTGCCAATTTGCATGGTATCAGTGGCAACGGGCACGTTAAGAACCGTCGGGTATTTCTTGGCGAACGGTTTTACCGGGTCGTCTTGCAGACCATGTGAGTTCCCTCTGTTTGTGCCTTGGCAGTTGTTCGGCTACCAAGCTTGAAAACCCGGAATGGCAACGATGGGTGCGTGACTCGATTGGCGCAGTCGGCTAGAAGCGACACATGAACGACGTGATGCAAACCGACCGTATTCTCATCATCGACTTCGGCTCCCAAGTGACCCAGCTGATTGCCCGGCGGGTCCGTGAATCTGGGGTCTACTGCGAAATCCACCCCTTCCAGAACGTCACAACGGAGAGCATCCGTGCTTTCGACCCCAAGGGCGTGATCCTTTCAGGCGGCCCCGCTTCCGTGCACGAAATGGAAACGCCACGCGCCCCCGAAGGCTTGTTCACGGACGACGTGAGCCTGCCGGTGTTGGGTATCTGTTACGGCGAACAAACCATGGTCCAGCAGATGGGTGGTCAGGTCACCGCGTCGGATCGCCAGGAATTCGGCCGTGCCATGGTCGAGGTCATCAACGACTGCGTTCTATTCCAGGGTGTATGGTCACCGGGCGAGACACATCAGGTTTGGATGAGCCACGGTGACCGGGTCGAAATATTGCCCGACGGTTTCCGCTCCATTGCCCAGACCGAGAGCGCGCCTTTCGCCGCCATCGCCAACGATGAACTTAAATTCTACGCCGTGCAGTTCCACCCGGAAGTAGCACACACGCCGGACGGCGCGAAGTTGTTGGCCAACTTCACGCACAAAGTCTGCGATTGCGACGGCGCGTGGACCATGGCTGCCTTCAAGGATGAGGTAATCCAAAAAGTGCACGACCAAGTAGGCGACGGTAGAGTGATCTGCGGCCTTTCGGGCGGTGTCGATTCATCCGTCGTCGCCGTGTTGCTGCATAAAGCCATCGGGAATCAGTTACAATGCGTATTCGTGGACCACGGTCTGATGCGCATGAACGAAGCAGACGAAGTGGTCGGCCTGTTCCGCGACCACTACAACATTCCCCTCGTCCACCGCGATGCGTCCAATCTGTTCATCGGCGCGCTTGAGGGCGTGGACGACCCTGAGGTCAAGCGGAAGACTATTGGCAAGCTGTTCATCGATGTCTTCGAGGAAGAGGCGAAAAACATCGGCGGCGCCAAATTCCTCGCTCAAGGCACGCTTTATCCGGACGTGATCGAGAGCGTTTCGTTCACTGGTGGGCCTAGCGTCACGATCAAATCGCACCATAATGTGGGAGGCCTGCCAGAACGCATGAATATGGAGCTGGTCGAGCCGCTTCGTGAACTGTTCAAGGATGAAGTCCGGGCGCTTGGGCGCGAATTGGACCTGCCAGAGAGTTTCGTCGGTCGCCATCCTTTCCCTGGCCCAGGCCTAGCCATCCGAATCCCGGGCGCGATCACCCGCGATAAGCTCGAGACGCTTCGCAAGGCCGATGCCATATATCTGGAAGAGATCCGCAACGCGGGGCTTTACGACGCCATCTGGCAAGCCTTTGCCGTGCTACTGCCGGTGCAAACCGTAGGCGTCATGGGCGATGCAAGGACCTACGACAATGTTTGCGCGCTGCGCGCGGTGACTTCCACGGACGGCATGACGGCGGATTACTATCCTTACAATCACGAGTTTTTGGGACGGACAGCGAACCGGATCATCAACGAGGTTCGTGGTATCAACCGGGTGGTGTACGACATAACCTCCAAGCCGCCTGGCACAATTGAGTGGGAATAATACTTGTTCAAAGACGTTCCCTAAATTGATTTCTCTGACTTGATCTTCCGACGTATTATAACGCTTTTTTAAATCACCCGAAGTCATAATAATCTCCTCTAACATCGGATGCCCCTTGGTTCTCAGAAGATGCCCAACCTACTAGTAAATAATAATATCTATTTTTAGCCCAAGAACAAACGGGACTTACGAAATGTTGCGGTTTAGCTTGTTCGTTCCTTATTAGGAAAGAATTATTTTCTGGAAAAATTGGATGTGCCCCATTTTCATTTATAAATGTTAATAGGCCACCATAATCCCATTTCCAACCCTTAGAGAAAAAGAATGTATAACCCACCTCACCAGCATACGCGTCATTATGAGCCCGAAAATAACAATCTCCATCAATGCGCATTATATTTGGTCGAAGAAAGTACCTAAGTGAAGGGAATAATTTCTTCAAGTATTGGACCACTTGATTTTCAAATTTTTCGTTAAAAGTTTTACTGCCCTCCCTTTCATCTGCCTTACGGAACTGTGCGGCATAGGTTTCTGTATCATCAGGTAGTTTAGAGTCCTTGGATTTGAACACATTCCCATAATGCCCATGCCTCTCTTGGCTCACTAGCGTAAACTCAAGGCTCTCTATTTCGCAAAAAATAGCTTCAGAAACATCTTTTTCAAAAAAATTCTTTTCATGATAAACATTAAAATCGTTAAACTTTTTCCACATTGTACAGTTTTGTCCAATAAAATTCTAAAAACATTGGCTCCGTCTATAGTCATCCCCTAGATAGAAGTATCTTTTTTCTCGAAACACGTACAAGATCATCAGCAACTACAAAGTAGTACAAACTACCTAAGACACTCTAAAAAACAGTGTAGAGGACACTTGTTCACCGGCCTTCCATGCATGAGGTAAAGAAGGGCGGGCAG
>CAJWVP010000172.1 GCA_913048145.1 uncultured Rhodospirillaceae bacterium | reverse complement strand
TCGCTGTCCCTTCCATGATGCCCGGGATTTCCTTGAACTGGCGACGCACTTCGACGACTACCGCGCCGCCGGCGCGGCCAACGGCCATCATTCCCATGCCGCCGAATAGGTATGGCAGCAGGCCGCCGATGAACAAGCCTATCACCACGTAGGGATCTTGCAGAGTGAAGGTCACTGGGACGTCCGGGAAGTAGTGCTTTAGATCTTCCGTATACGCACCGAACAACACCAGGGCCGCGAGACCGGCGGAACCAATGGCATAGCCCTTTGTCACCGCTTTCGTCGTGTTGCCGACGGCGTCCAGCGCATCTGTCGTGTTACGGACTTCGTCGGGTAATTCCGCCATTTCAGCGATACCGCCGGCATTGTCTGTCACCGGACCAAAAGCGTCCAGCGCCACTACCATGCCAGCCAAGGCGAGCATCGCCGTTGCGGCGATGGAGATGCCGAACAGGCCCGCCTGCAGGTACGAGATGATGATGCCGCCGCAGATGACAATTACCGGAAGCGCCGTGGCTTCCATGGAAACCGCCAAGCCTTGGATGACGTTGGTGCCGTGCCCCGTTTCGGAAGCCGCCGCCACACTCCGCACCGGACGATAGTCGGTGCCCGTATAGTATTCGGTGATCCAGATTATCAGGCCGGTCACGACAAGACCGACGATCGCACAAATAAAGAGTGCGGTGCCTGTGACTTTCTTACCGCTCATATCGAAGGACGTATCCCAGCCAATGAACTGCGAAATCACACCGGCAATCAGCAAGGCCGAAATGATGGCGCTGGCAATAAAGCCTTTGTAAAGCGCACCCATGATCGATTGGTTGGAGCCTAACTTGACGAACCAAGTTGCCGCCACGGAGGCGATAATGCAAACCGCACCAATGATCAGCGGCAGCAGCATCATTGATTCCTGAGCTGCACCGGTGAAGTAAATGGCGCCAAGAAGCATGGTACCAACCAAGGTCACGGCATAGGTTTCGAACAAGTCAGCAGCCATGCCTGCGCAGTCCCCGACGTTGTCGCCAACGTTATCGGCGATCACGCCTGCGTTACGCGGATCGTCTTCCGGAATACCAGCTTCGATCTTCCCAACCAAATCGGAGCCTACATCGGCGCCTTTGGTGAAGATACCACCACCAAGTCGCGCGAAGATAGAGATGAGCGACGCGCCAAACCCCATGGCAACAAGAGCCTCGAGAATATGACGCATGCCTTCGGTCGTGTTCGGGTCGACCATTTCGCGAAGAACTGTGTAGTAACCGGCTAGGCCTAACAGTGCCAGACCGACCACCAGCATGCCGGTGACGGCGCCAGCTTTGAACGCCACATCCAAGCCACCGGCCAAACCTTGGCTGCGCGCCGCTTCGGTGGTGCGCACGTTGGCTTTGACTGAGACATTCATGCCAATGTAACCGGCGGCGCCCGAGAGAATAGCGCCGATGAAGTAGCCGATGGCGACCAGGAGACCCAATTTCAGGCCCAAAAGCACGCCGATAATGACACCGACAATGGCGATCGCCGAGTACTGCCTGTTCAAGAACGCTTTGGCGCCTTCTTGAATGGCTGCCGCAATTTCTTGCATGCGATCATTGCCGGCAGGCGCGGATAGCACAGCCTTGGACGCATAAATACCATAAATGAGCGCAACGGCGCCGCAAATGATGACCATCAAGTATAGACTCATCCCGAAATACCCTTCGTTTCCAGATTGGCGCGCGCTCTATTAATGCAAATTCTGAGTGGCTCGCGCGAAGACGATCCTTGTCTAGACATGTTATGCATCTAGTCCCTCGGAGACCGCAAATCGGCGGGAAAGTGACAGAATCCGACCCCTATTGCAACCAGCCTTCGCGTCGTGGTTTCACAAGCCACCGCAACTTCCAGAATACCACGATAAATTAGAGGTTTATATTTTGATTACAGAGAGTTATCGAATCGGTGTTTCGACAACGGATTGTACTAGGACGTCGTCGATATAGCCCTTGCCCAAAAGCCGTTCGCCGATCACCTTCAACCGATCTTTCAAAATAATAGCGTCGAGTCGCTCTTTCTTCCTCAGGAGACGCGGCACGAAGCCGTGCAAGTCCTGCAGAAAGGCGTCGCTGACTTTCGTCAATCTACGCTTCAGGAAATTTGCGTTTTCCTGTCCAGCAGTTTCCAGTTTGATCTGAATTTGAATGGTGCCTGAGATTTTATCTTCCAGGATGACCTGCAACATGAGGGGGGCCACGTCGATGAGTATCGGTTCTTCCTCTGGCTCCTTCTCTTCCTCTATGGACCCAGCCACTTCGAAGGGGCCAATCGCGAGCCACTTCATTGCCGCAACTGCACCGCCGGCGAGGATGAGAATTGCTGCGGCAATACCCATCAACTTCTTCACGAACCTACTTCCCCGAAACTAAGTCGCCATTGGAATTTTAAGATGACAAAGCGGATTTCAATATGCCGGCATCCGCTAAAAATGTCGAAACCCACTTTCACTGATATTGATGGCATTGTCGTTTTCGTCAACCAGAATGACATCCCCAGCGTTCCCGTCCGCCAGAAAGACCTCGCCGATCGCGGTTATGGGAACGTCTGAAAATTCTGTAAGTTGCTTACCCATTTGCCAGTCTCTAGGCGCGGTGAATGCCAGCTCATAATCATCGCCGCCTCCCCAGACATGAATGGCTTGGGCATGGTCATCACCAATCATCTGACGCGTCGCCGCTGAAAGGGGAATGGCGGAGCGGCGAATGACAATCCGTACATGGGACGCTGACGCGAGATGCGCGATGTCAGCCACCAGACCGTCGGAAACGTCGATCGCACTGGTGGCATGCTCTCGGACCAGTGCGCTGCACATTGTTCGTGGTTGGGGTTGCTGATAACGGGCGATGAGGTCGGATTGGAGATCAGTAGAGAGATGCTTATCAGCTTGGCCTGTCAGAAGGCGCAGCCCCAGGGCCGCATCACCAAAAGTTCCCGTGACATAAAGAACATCGCCGGGACGTGCTCCACTACGTCGCACCGCGCTTCCCTTCTCCACTAATCCAAACGCCGTCACATTCACACATATGGGACCGGGCGTTGCGACCGTGTCACCGCCGAGCAAATGGATGTGGTGTCGCTTCTGCATGGCCATGAGCCCGGTGGCAAAGTCCGTGATCCACGTTGCGGAGGTTTTTGACGGCCAGGCGGCGGACAAGGTGTATCCGTGAGGCGTTGCACCCATGGCGGCAAGGTCGGATAGGTTAACGGCCAGCGCCTTCACGCCCACCGTTTCTGGTGGATCTTCAGAACGAAAATGAACGCCTTCCACGATAGTATCAGCGGTAACGATGACTTCTTGGTTGCTGCTAGGTGAAATGATTGCCGCGTCGTCGGTTAGGTTCAGGCTGCCCGGCGCATCGGCGGCCAGTGGCGCGAATACATCTAAAATGAGTTCAAATTCACCCAGTTTATCGACCATGATGCCTTCTCATGAGGGGTGAGCGGCTTTCTCCGACAATTCATCTTGGCGATACTGCCCGGCGAGGCCGTCGAGGACCGCGTTGACAAGGGCCGGTTCGTTCTCGCTGAAAAAGGCGTGGGATAAACCCACGTATTCGGAAATGATCGTCCGTGCCCGAATTTCGGGACAATGCAAAAACTCGAAGGAGCCCGCCCGTAGGATAGCGCGGACCAATGTGTCCAATTGATTAACGACCCAGGGGGAGTTCAGCTGCGGCGCAATGACGGCATCCAAATTCGCGACATCGTCGGTGACGCCGGTGACAAGGCGCTTCAAGAACCGGTGTTCCGGCTTCGGCAATGAACCCGCGCTATTTGCATCGACTTCTTGGTCATCGTGATCTACTGGTGAAGCGTCAGACCATCGACGTTCCAGGAATTCCCTAAGCACGGGCGTGGCCGGCGCACCGACCATGTCGATTTCGTACAGGGCTTGTACGGCCGCTAGCCGTGCTGCGCTGCGGCGCGCGATTCCTGGGGCACGTTCCGTCATCTTTCAATAAGCCGAAAATGTCGTTTGACCTCTATCATTCGGAGGCAGGCTTCGGCCGCTTCTCCACCCTTGTTCTTGCCGTCGACAGCGGCCCGGGACTCCGCCTGAGCCCGGTTCTCGCAGGTCAGAATGCCGAAACCCAACGCAATGGCATTTTCCGTCGCCAGGTCCATCAAAGCGCGGCTCGATTCCCGGCAGACATGGTCATAGTGATCGGTTTCGCCACGAATGACGCAGCCAAAGGCGATAAAGCCGGCGTAAGGGCTGGAACTGGAATGAAGTTCCATGGTTCGCAAAGCCATGCAAATGGCGGCGGGCAATTCGAAAACGCCCGGTACTTTTAGACGTTCATGTTCAAATCCGGCGCCATCCAAGGCTGAAATAGCCCCGGCAACAAGTTGATCAGCGATATCCGAATAAAACCGGGCCTCGACAATCAGAATGCTCGGACGATCAGTCATCAAAGGCCATCCCAGTTCATGCTCTCAATGTGAATTGGTTTCTGTTCCACGACACGCAACCCGTAACCCTCCAGCCCAACAATGGTGTGTTGGGTATTCGACAGAAGAACCATGTCACGAACGCCAAGGTCGAGGAGAATTTGAGCGCCTACCCCATAGTCGCGAAGGATTTGCCCAGGTTCTATATCCGGTTGGGGCGTCGGGGTCTCTCCCAGGTTCCGGCGGATACGGTCTGAGAGCGCGGTTGGGTGCGGCTCACGTATGAGGACAACCACGCCATAATCCAATTCGGAGATCATCTTCATTGCGGCCTGAAGCTCACCCGCCTTGCCCGTTGATTGCTCGCCAAGGATGTCATTCAGGACGTTTAGAGCGTGCATCCGAACCGGGGTAGGAAGATCACTCGATATGTCGCCTTTCACCAACGCAATATGCTCGGCATATGCGACATCGTTGGTGTAAACGACCATCCGGAACTCGCCGCCAAAGGCGCTATTGAGCTTGGTATCCAGGGTTCGCGAAATAATGCGGTCGTTGCGCAGGCGATAGGCGATCAGGTCGGCGATGGTGCCGATTTTCAAGCCATGTAACTGCGCATACTTTATAAGGTCTGGCATGCGCGCCATGGTCCCGTCCTCATTCATGATTTCGCAGATCACGCCCGAAGGATTCAAACCCGCGAGCCGCGAAACATCGACCGCAGCCTCCGTATGCCCGGCCCGGACCAATACGCCCCCTTCGCGGGCCTCGAGCGGAAAGATGTGCCCGGGGCAAACAATATCCGATGGCCCTTTCGAGGTGTCGATGGCCACAGCGACGGTGCGCGCCCGATCGGACGCTGAGATACCCGTGGTCACGCCATCACGGGCCTCGATGGATACGGTAAAGGCTGTTTGATGTCGCGACGAATTCCGCCGTTGCATCATAGGCAGTTCCAGTTCGCCAAGGCGCTCGCGCGTCAACGCTAGACAAATCAAACCGCGACCGTATTTAGCCATGAAGTTGATCGCTTCTGGTGTTGCCATCTGAGCCGGAATGACAAGATCGCCCTCATTCTCACGATCTTCATCGTCGACCAGGATGAACATGCGTCCGTTGCGGGCATCTTCGATGATGTCCTCAATGGGAGACAGGTGTTCACCTTCGACAACGGATCGGGCGATATCTTGCTTCGAAATTTGAGACAATGTCGTTATCCCGCAACAGCTTAGGCGTCGTAATCTTGAAGTCTTGCAACATACCGCGCGAGCATGTCGATTTCCAGGTTTACCGCGTCCCCGACCTGTCGTTCGCCAAGTGTCGTGACGACCTGGGTATGGGGGATGACGTTAATATCGAAAGTCGTCGACCCCACATCGTTGACCGTCAAGGATATGCCATCAATGGTGATGGACCCCTTGGAAGCGATAAACTGTCTAAGGCTCTCGGGCGCCTCGAAGGTCATCCGCGTTGAATCGCCCTCCCGGGCCATGGAAACCAGCGCACCGACGTCATCCACATGGCCGGAAACGATATGTCCACCAATTTCATCGCCAGCTTTAAGTGCGCGCTCCAGGTTGACTGCCGTTCCCCTATGCCACCGACCCAGCGTCGTTTTCGCAAGGCTCTCTCCGGACACAGAGACAGCAAACCAATCAGCGCCCTTTTCGATGACCGTCATACAGGCCCCGGAACATGCAACTGAGGCACCAATGTCTAGATCTCCGGTCTCAAAGGGAACGGTGATCTCCAATCGCGTGTCGCCGCCTTTGATGATCTGGCGGACGAAACCGATGTGCGTGACAATGCCTGTGAACATAGCTGCCGGTTCTATGCCTCGAGACGGCGTGTGTAAATCGTCAAATTGTCTGCGCCGAGTGGGATTGTTGCAGATGGTGCGAAGCTCTTCATGTCCGCAAGTTTCTCCACATTCAAACTACTGAAGACGGCATGGCCATCACCGCCCATTACTGTTGGTCCGCGGTACCACGCTAGTTGGTCGACGAGATCGTCGCCAAGGAACGCCGTCGAAAGGCGTGGCCCGGCTTCCACAAGCAAGCGCGTAATTCCTTGATCCGAAAGAAGCGTTAGGGCGGCAGCCAGGTTCAGGCCTTCATCGGCGGCATTCGGTGCCGCAAGTTCAACCAATGACGAAGGGCTGTCGGCAGACCCGGCCTCTTCGGC